>JAHZLQ010000013.1 GCA_022599775.1 Gammaproteobacteria bacterium | reverse complement strand
TTGATCAGGCGCTTGTTGCGTCGTGCATCGCCCAGGTCCAAGTCCGCGAATTCCTCAGCCGCCCAGCTCATCTGATCTCCACGTCTCATTTCAGATCAGTATGTTACGAGATCATTTTCGAGTTGTGTGTAAGCGGATGCCGTAGCCCCCCTACCGCGCGATCCCAATAGAGCGGTCCATGAACTCAACGAGTGTCTTGTAAAGTTCCGCCGTATTCTCCTCGCCGTAGAACCCGTGGCCCTCATTGGTTTTGAGCAGCGTCTGTGGTGGGTTGCCCGCGGCTTCCAGTGCGTCCTTCATTCGGTCGAACTGTGCAATCGGAGCGATGTAATCGTCCTTGCCATGAATCAGTAGTACCGGCACCTTGATTTCGTTCGCGCGATACGCAGGCGATCTCTCGCGGAGAGTCTTCTCATCCTGTCCGATGACGGCATCCTGGTAAGCGCGGCCTTCCGCGTAGCTCGAAGCAGCGCCGTAGTCTTTCCACATCGCCAAGTCGTAGACGCCAACAAAGCCCACGGCGCATTGATAGAGATTGGGCTCGCGAACCACGCCCATAAGCGAGGCGTATCCGCCATAGCTGCCGCCATAGATGCAGACGGCGGACCGGTCGGCGAAGCCGTTCTGGATTGCCCACAGCGTGGCATCGGTCAGGTCGTCCTGCATTTTGGCGCCCCATTCCCCATGACCAAGGGCCCGAAATTCCTTGCCGTATCCTGATGAACCGCGGTAATTCACTTGTAGAACCGCGTAGCCATTAGCCGCCAGCCATTGCACTTCCGGATCGAAGCCCCAGTAGTCTCGGACGCCGTGAGGCCCCCCGTGAGGAAGGACGACCATTTTCTTCAGCTCATCTTTCTTACGATCCTTCGGCAGGGTGAGATAGCCTCTGAGCGTAACGTCGTCGCGAGCCTGCATTTCCAAAGGTAGCATCGGCGACATCCTTGAACTGTCGATCCAGGGACGCGTCGGAAACTTTGCGAGCATTTTCTTGTGCTCAAGGTCGATCACGTAGAACACGGTCGGGGATATGTCACTTTCAACGGAAAATACGGCCCGGCTACGTTCCCAAGAAAAGTTCTCGAAGCGGACGTCCTGACCCTTGAATGACTGGCGAATGCCCTCGAAGAGCGCTGCGTCTGGATGCAGGGGTTCGAAGAACCTCCACTCTGTCCGATCCCCTTCCCAGGCTACGCCGATAGGCTGCCCGCGGGTACGGCTTGGGACCAAGCCGTTCACATCAAAAATCGGATGCCTGAACAGAAGCTGCGGATCGCCCTTCTTTTCGGGGTCGATCAGAACCAAGCCCTTGGTCGCACTACCAAGGTCATCCACCGCGTACACCTGCTTGTTGTCGTGGTCAAACTCAAGCGGTGAGATTCCCCCAAATGAAACTGATTTTTTTCCGAAACCGCCGTACCGACCGATTTCCTCCCACTTGGATTTTTCGGAACTCCGATATTGAACGACCCACGAGTCGTTCAGTTCGGTACCGACCTGAACACGCAGCCTGCCCTCATGGTCCGTTAAGAAATCCGCGTGTCGCTGACGTGCATCCAACACGTGGAACAGCCTTCCATTTTTCAGGTTGAGCCGGTAGACCACAGGAAAGAGTTTCTTTGAGAGCTCATAGCGAGCGATCAGGACGTAGTCCGGATCATCTTTCAGCACGTCGAGAATCCACCATACTCGCCCCGAAATAGAGACGTTGCTGACGATGTTGGAACGACTGCTCAGCAAGATCTTCACACCGGATCCGTCCACATTCACGGCCATCAGATCCCCGGTGAATACCGGCGCTTCCTCGTCCCCCGATCGATACGAAAGGCCGAATAGAATTCGGTCATTCGTCGCCCAGTAGATGTCCTCGACATCACGCCCGTCACGCAGGCCAAAAGTTCCAATTGGTTTCAAACTAGGAAGTTGCAAGACATTCAGCAGCACGCGACCGTCGACCCTCAGCGTGGTGGCGAGTCGATCTCCATCGGGAGAAATGACCACCCGCTGAAACTCCGCGTCCTTTGCAAAGTGCTCCGCTGAAAGCGGCTGGGCGATTGCTGGTGCGAATGCCCCCAAGATCGAAGTGAATGCGACGATGCGCATTAGTCCACGCATGTAAGTTCCCCCAACTATCAGCTGTTCTTAAATCTTTGATTCTACGTAAATGCTTGTCACTGGAAATATGCGGCGTGAGTCAGCCAATGGGGCTTGAGCCCGTGCCGATGCCGATCTCTGCCCTGTATTTCGTCTGATCCTTAAATGATCGACTTTCCCATTCTAGTGATTATCACACAGGCCCAGAAACAGGACATGGGCGTTCGGAGCGCCCGTAGCCAGCCAAACCGCGGTGTTGCGCGCATCTCCCATCTCCCGACAGCAAGATCAGCACATCTGCGGCAAGATTTCGACCGGTCCGTCTATTTGTTCGACCGCAGCTGATGCCTTCGTCAATACGCGGACCAGCTGGTCGCAATTGGGCTTCGTCAGTCGCTACATGTGTAATCACAGCTTCATGGACCCTCGCGATAGTTCCGCGATTCGGTTCCTTGGTCTGTTCCCCATGCCGCCACTCACCCGACGCGAGTTCATGCTCGCCGCCGCTGCGGGTACGATCCCGCTGCTCAATGCCTGCGCGAATTCGTCCGACACGGGTGATGACGACGCTCCATTGGATGTCGCCCGTTTCACGCACGGCATCGCCAGCGGTGATCCCTGGCCTGATGCGGTGATCCTGTGGACCCGGGCCGAGTCGCCAGGCGGCGCGCCGGCGCGCATTCGCTACGAACTGGCGACGGACGCGAGCTTCTCGGACATCATACGCAGCGGCCGCACGCTGGCCGAGCCGGATGCCGGCTACACCGTCAAGATCGAGGTCACGGGATTGCAGGCTGATCAGGTCTACTACTATCGATTCCTGTCGGCGAGCGAGTCGTCGCCGATCGGTCGTACGCGCACCTTGCCGGATGCGGACGCGGACATCGCCCGGATGCGGCTCGCGTTCGTGACCTGCTCCAACTATGTGGCAGGGTACTTTCACGCCTATCGGCGCGTGGCCGAACGCAATGACCTTCAGGCCGTGATACATCTGGGCGATTACATTTACGAGAATGGCGATCAGGATCGCATTCGCCCCCACGATCCGCCGCATGAAATCGTGAGTCTCGCGGACTACCGCGCTCGATATGCACAGTACCGGCTCGATGAGGATCTGCAGGAACTTCACCGGCAGCACCCGATGATCTGGGTCTGGGACGATCACGAAGTCTGCAACAACGCCTGGAAGGACGGCGCTCAGAGCCACGATCCCGAGCTGGGTAACTATTACGAGCGTCGCCAGCAGGCCGTCCGCGCGGCCTTCGAATGGCTGCCGATCCGCCCGCCCGATCCCGCTGACCCGTTGCGGGTCTATCGCGATTTCAGGCTGGGGCGACTGGCCGATCTAACGATGCTCGATACGCGCCATATCGGGCGCGACGAACAATTGGCGCCCAACACCTTGTTCGGCGACACCATTCCGGTGTTCACGCAAACCGGCGATTTCCTAGACCCGGCAAGGCAACTGCTGGGCGCCGAACAGGAAGCCTGGTTCGAAGCCGGCCTTGCGCAAAAGACGGCGACCTGGCAACTCATCGGCAATCAGGTGTACTTCTCCCAGCTCAAGCTGGTCGGCAGTCCCGAAGCCTTGGGGGGTGGCGTCTATCTCTCGCCCGACAAATGGGACGGTTACAAGCCCGCCCGTGACCGTCTGTTCGCCCTGCTCCAAGGGCGCAGCAATCTGGTGTTTCTCACCGGCGACGCACACGAAGCCTATGCTTTCGAAGTCACGCCGGACCCCAATGGACCGAATTATTCACCGGCCAGTGGTGCGGGCGCTGTTGGCGTGGAGTTCGTCGCCACCTCGATCACCTCACGCGGTGATCCCGATTCGGGTAACGGGCTCACCTCCGTGCTCGACAGCCTGGCCACGGACGCGGAGCAGCTGCTG
This sequence comes from Gammaproteobacteria bacterium, assembly GCA_022599775.1. GTDB lineage: Bacteria > Pseudomonadota > Gammaproteobacteria > Nevskiales > Nevskiaceae > Banduia. The sequence goes on along the minus strand of JAHZLQ010000013.1, from coordinate 45,132 downwards.
CGCGTGACCAACCCGCACCTAAAGTACTACCAGAACACGCTCAACGGCTATCTGCTACTCGACCTGACCCCAGAGCGCCTGCAGGCCGAGTTCTGGATGGTTCCAATGGTCAGCGAGCGAACCGATGAGCAAATCCTGCATCGAGCGTTCTCGGTGGCTTCGGGTGTTGCGCACCTCATGCTGGAAGATGAAGGCACGGAGCCGCTGGCCGACGCGCCGATGCTGGCGCCTTGATGGAGCGGTGAGGCACGTCCGCCGCGGCTATATTCCCGCGTAGCTCACGATTGAAATTCCGGTGGACCTGGACTTTCCTTGATCCGGTCGATCTCTGGATCAAACCGTTCGTCGGCGCCCACTAGCGCAATGCATACCCATTCATACGCTCAGCGATTAGGATTCGGCATCGCTATCGCACTCGGGGGGAGGGACATGCGACGGCCAATCACGGTTCTGCTGTTGATCGTTCCAATGTTTGCGCAAGCGGACGCCGTTTCCCGCAAGGCGGGCCGCGCGGTCGGCGAATTCGGTGCAGGCGTTGCTGAAGTGCTTGGAGAAGGTCTCAATCAAGGCATCAGCAGCATTCAACCGCAATGGATCACCATCGCCCCGCGTTCCAAGGATGAATGCTTCGCCGAATCCGGCGGAGTCTCAATCCCGCTTTTGTGCGGCGCCGGAATGGTTGGCAAGAGCTTGTCCGGTTTGACCCCAAAGGAAACAAAGTCGTGCTCGGCGAACGCAAAATTCCGACCCAGTGAATCCGCGGCCTCAGCGCCGTAACGACGCCGCTTATCGGTGTAGAGGACCGTTTGGAACATGATTCCAGTGCGGCCATGGTAATTTCTGAAACGGGGTATAGAGATGGCGAGGCAATTCAAGAATGCTTGGGCGGTGGCACTTTGTGCGCTCGCAATGCTGTCCGGCTGTGGTGCGGCGAACACGGTCACCAAACCGGCCACCGCGCCGGAGGATCGTTTTGTGCCGGTCAACTTCACATTGGATGCCGGGGAGTATTTGACCCTCCAGCAGGCAGAAGTGGCCAATCATTTGAGCAATGCGGTCGTCCAATCCGATCGATTTGTTCGCGTCGAACGGGGGGTGATGCGCTGGCCGTTTACGCTCCAGATGAAGTACGGCGCCGAAAACGAAATGACGACTGCCGAGTTCGCCGGATTGATGGTGTCTGCGGCTTCGCTATTCGTGATTCCGTCGAAAACCACGGAAACCCATCGTCTGACGGTAGACCTCTTTGTCGGCAGCACGCTGGCTCGAACATTTACCTACGACGAAGAATTGACCTTGACAACCGTCATATTCAAACAGCACGGCAGTGATCGAAAAGCCTGCGTGGACCGCCTTCTGGACCGCTTCTATGAGGATTTGGAAGCGGCAGATTTGATCCCGCACGTGCGTGACTTTGCACCGACGGACGCAGAGAAGACCGAGCTCGGCGTCTGATTCGTCTGTTCCTTCCCCTCAAGCTCAAATTCCCGACGGGGTGACGCACCGAGTTAGGCGACAGGCAAGCAAGCAATATGACAAGGAAGTTGCTGAGGACGGTTCGTTTCGACGAGCCGCTCGAAACCGAGTTTCGTGCGTACTTAGAACAGCAGAGCCAAAAATCGCGTGCCGAGCTTTGGATTGTTCTGCTCCTGCTTGTCGCCGGCATTCTCATATTCTATCGAGCCTTTTTGTAGTTACCGCCAGAAGTGGTGTCGTTGAGGGATCACGATCCCGACGATCCAGATGGGCGCTTAGTGCCTCATATTGGGTCTGGCCGCGCGTATTCGGAACTGAAGTCTGCCCGCCGACGCGGTAAAGTCCACGCCATGCATCGCGGTCTCACACTCTGGCTGATCTGCCTGACCCTCATTGCCACAAGGGTGATGGGGCTGCACCTGCACGCCTGTGCCGGTCTGGAGCCGGGTCGGGATCATGTGCAGTCGCACTTCGCCGACAACGGTTTGCTGTTCGGCGAGCACCACAGCGAAGACGACGGCGACGATGTCGAACTGAAGGTCGCCGCCGCGCTGGCGGCGAAGCTCAGCGCTAAGCTGGTAGATCCCGGTACCGCCCTGCCGGCCGTGTTCCTGTTCCTGGAGGTGCCGCGTACGCTGCTCGCGGTGCTGTCGCCGCGCGCCCCCCCAATGGCACATGCCACGCGTGCCTATCGTCTGTCGCCGCCATTGCGCGGCCCACCGCGGAACTCCCTGAGCTAAACCGTTGCGCCGGCGAATGCCGGCAGCCGTTTCCGCTATTCGGGAGTTTTTCATGTTTCTCAAGACTTGCGGGCGCCTGGCGCTCGCGGCTCTGCTGTGCGGAGCTTTGTTGCCGCACGCCTGGGCCGAATCCGAGGCTGCGCCGCGGGCCGGCCTGAGCCTGCGTGCAGCCTTGTCGCGCACGCTGCAGTCCAGCCCTGAACTGGCCGCCTATCAGCACGTGCTCAAAGCGCAGGACGGTCGCGTGACCCAGGCCGGGTTGCGGCCGAATCCGACGCTGGGCGTGGAACTGGAAAACGTGCTCGGCAGTGGTGATACCGCTGGTTTCGACGAGGCCGAGCTGACCCTGTCCCTGAGCCAGCTGATCGAGTTTCCAGCCTTGCGCGAACGGCGTGTGGCGGTGGCGCAGCATCAGCGTGATGCCCTCAGCATCGAGGCACACATTCGGCGTCTCGACGCCATCGCCGAGACCGCGCGTCGTTTCATCGCCGTGCTGGCGCAGCAGCAGGCGCACGCGCTGACGCACTACGCGGTGGAACTGGCCGAGGACACGGCCGGCGCCGTGAGCAAACGGGTGGCGGCGGCGCGCTCGCCGGTGGCCGAGCGCGACCGCGCCGAGGTAGCGCTGGAGCGTGCACACAGCGATGACGCGCACGCGGAACATCAGTTGTTGGCGGCACGTTACGCGCTGGCCGCGAGTTGGGGCGCGGATCAGCCGGACTTCGAGCGGGCCGCTGCGGACCTGTTCGCGCTGCCGGAGGTGGCGGACTACGACAGCCTGGTGGCCGCACTCGACGACACGCCGGATTTCGAGGCCTATCTCAGCGAACAACGGCTGCGCGAGTCCGAACTGCGGCTGGCGCTGGCGCGACGCAACCCGGGCATTGAAGTGGGTGCCGGACTGCGCCGCTTTCAGGGCACAGGCGACACCGCGTTGACGTTTTCGCTGGGCGTCCCGCTACCGTTTTTTGATCGCTCGCAGGGTGATGCACAAACCGCCCGCGCCCAGTCGGCCGGGGCGGTGGCGAGTGGCGATGCGGCGCGTGTACGTGCGCGCATGGAGCTGTTCCGGCACTACCAGGAACTGCTGGACCGTCGCCGTCAGGTGCGGGTGCTGCGGTCGCGCGCGCTGCCCTTGATGGAATCCGCGCTCCAGAACACGCAGTACGCCTACGAGCGCGGTCGCTACAGCTATCTGGAGCTGGTGGATGCCCAGCGCGAACTGCTGGATGTGCGCGCGAGCCTGATCGAGTCGGCCGCCCAGTACCAGCTCACTCTCATTGAAATCGAACGACTCACCGGCAACGGTTCGAGTCGCGAGGACTGAAATCATGCACAGACCATTCATCGCCGCAGTCATCGCCGCACTGGCGGCCCTTTGCATCGGCGCATTGTCGGCGTGTGGCGAGCCATCGCCGACCGCGCAAACCGAAGAATCGCATTCCGAAACCGGGGATCATCATGACGAACACGATGCCACTCTGAGGCTGGCCCCGCAGGCGCGGTCGGCGGCGAAGCTGGAAACGGCCGTGGCCGGGCCGGCGCGTCTGGTCGAACGTCTGCAGGTCTACGGCAGCGTGCAGCCCAATGCCGAACGCGTCCATCACGTCACGGCGCGCTATCCCGGCATCGTGCGCGGCGTGGCGGTGAGCGTTGGCGACCGGATCGCCAAGGGCCAGACGCTGGCCACCGTGGAGAGCAACGAAAGTCTGCAGGTCTATCCGGTGAGCTGCCCCTTGTCCGGCGTGCTGACGGCGCGCATGACCAATCCCGGCGAGCAGGCGGGCGGCTCGGCGCTGTTCACGGTGGTGGACTTCTCGACGGTCTGGGTCGAGCTGTCGCTGTTTCCGCGCGATCGCGCGCGGGTGCGTGCCGGTCAGTCCGTGCGGGTGACGGCGAGCGATGACGGACTCGCGGCGGACGGCGAGATCGTCTTCATTTCGCCGCAAGGCCTCAGCAACACCCAGAGCGTGACGGCGCGCGTGGTGCTGGATAACGCGGACGGTCGCTGGACGCCGGGTCTGTATGTGCAGGGACACATCGCCGTGGGCGAGTCGGACGTGGCCTTGGCGGTACCGGCAGCAGCCTTGCAGACGGTCGGGGCACAGACGGTGGTGTTCGTCGAGCGCGGGGATTGTCTCCCTTCTCCCTCGGGGAGAAGGGCCGGGGATGAGGGCGCGCGGCATTCCTTGGAGCGCGGCCCGGACGATCAGGCGGACGCCCTCACCCTCGATCCCTCTCCCGAGGGGAGAGGGAAGACCAGCGATGCCTGCGAATACGAAGTCCGTCCGATCACGCAGGGCGCTACAGACGGTCGCTACGTGGAGACCTTGGACGGCCTGAGCGCGGGTGAACGCGTCGTCACCCGCGGCAGCTTCGTGCTCAAGGCGGAGCTGGGCAAAGGGGAGGCCGAACATGCGCATTGAATGCCGACAGAACCGGAGACACGGTCATGCTTGAGCCCCTGCTGAAGCTTGCAATCCGCCACCGTGGTCTGGTCATGGCGCTGATGCTGGCGCTGATGGCGCTGGGCGTCTGGAACTATCAGCGGCTGCCGATCGATGCCGTGCCGGACATCACCAACGTGCAGGTGCAGATCAACGTATCGGCACCGGGCTATACGCCGCTGGAGGTGGAGCAGCGCATCACCTACCCGATCGAATTCACGATGAGCGGCCTGCCGAAGCTGGCCTACACGCGCTCGCTTTCGCGCTACGGACTGTCGCAGGTCACGGTGGTGTTCGAAGACGGGACGGACATCTACTTTGCGCGCAACCTGATCAATGAACGCCTGCAACAGGTGCGCGGCCGTCTGCCGGCCGGCGTGGAACCGGCGATGGGGCCGATCGCCACCGGTCTGGGCGAGATCTTCCTGTACACCGTGGAGGCGGATGCCGAAGCGCGCCAGCCGGATGGCCGGCCGTACGATGCGATGGCGCTGCGCTCGCTGCAGGACTGGGTGATTCGGCCGCAGTTGTTGCAGGTGCCCGGCATCACCGAGATCAACAGCATCGGTGGCTATGCGCGTCAGTATCACGTACTGCCGAATCCGGCGCGGCTGCTCGCCTATGGTCTGTCCTTCGACGAGGTGGCGGCGGCGATCGAACGCAACAACGCCAATCGCGGCGCCGGCTACGTGGAACGCAACGGTGAACAATGGCTGGTGCGCGTGCCGGGACAGGTACAGACCACGCAGGACCTGTCGCGCATCGTCATCGCGACCCGAGACGGCGTACCGATCACGGTCGGCGACGTGGCGGAAGTCGCGCTGGGGCGCGAGTTGCGCACCGGCGCGGCGACACGGGACGGTCACGAAACCGTGCTCGGTACCGCAATGATGTTGATCGGCGCCAACAGCCGTGTGGTCGCGCAGGCCGTGGCCGAACGTCTGGACACAGTCAACGAAACCCTGCCCGAAGGTGTGCGCGCGGTACCGGCCTACGACCGCACGGTGCTGGTCGACAAGGCCATCGCCACCGTGCAGAAGAACCTCGTCGAGGGCGCGCTGCTGGTGGTCGTGGTGCTGTTCCTGCTGTTGGGCAATCTGCGTGCGGCGCTGTTGACGGCGATGGTGATTCCGCTGGCGATGCTGATGACGATCAGCGGCATGGTCGAGAGTGGCGTCTCCGCCAATCTGATGAGCCTGGGCGCGCTGGATTTCGGCCTGATCGTGGACGGTGCCGTGATCATCGTCGAGAACTGTTTGCGGCGTCTGTCCGAATCCTCACGCCATGGCGGCGCGGAAAAGCTCGAAGACCGTCTGGATACGGTCTACCGCGCCACCGCCGAGGTGATCCGCCCCAGCCTGTTCGGCGTGTTCATCATCACCGTCGTCTACCTGCCGATCTTCACCCTGGAAGGCGTGGAGGGCCGCATGTTTCACCCCATGGCGCAGACCGTGGTGATGGCCCTGGGCGCGGCCTTGCTGCTCTCGGTCAGCTTCGTGCCGGCTGGCGTGGCCCTGCTGTTTCGCGGGCCGGTTCGTGAAAAGCACAATCCACTGATGAGCGGCGCCCTGCGTCTCTACGCCCCGCTGCTGCGTTTCGTGCTGAAGATGCGTCTGGCGATCGTTGTCGCGGCACTGCTGCTGGTGCTGGCCTGCACCATGCTGGCGCTGCGCATGGGCAGCGAGTTCGTGCCGCAGCTCGATGAAGGGGATATCGCGGTGCAGGCGCTGCGCATTCCGTCCACCGCGCTGACGCAGTCGGTGGCGTTCCAGAAGCAGATCGAAAGACGTTTGCTGGAGTTGCCGGAGGTGGCGACGGTGTTTGCGCGCACCGGCACCGCCGAGGTCGCCAGCGACCCGATGCCGCAGAACATTTCGGATGGCTACGTGATGCTGGCCGCGCGCGACGACTGGCCGGACCCGCACAAACCCAAGGCCGAGCTGCTCGACGAGATCGACGCGGTCCTGGGCGAACTCCCGGGCAACGCCTATGAGGTGTCGCAGCCGATCGAACTGCGCTTCAACGAGCTGATTTCCGGCGTGCGTTCCGATGTGGCGCTCAAGCTCTACGGCGACGACCTGGACACCTTGCTCGACACCGGCCAGCGCCTTGCGGCTACGCTGCGCGGTATCGATGGTGCGGCCGACGTGAAGGTCGAACAGATCAGCGGCTTGCCGGTGCTCGCGGTGACGCCGCGCCGCGAAGCGCTGGCGCGCTATGGCCTGGCGATTGCGGACCTGCAGTCCACCGTGGCCACCGCGCTGGGGGGCCGAGGCGTCGGCCAGGTTTTCGAGGGCGATGCGCGTTATGACATCGTGCTTCGATTGCCTGAAGACCTGCGTGAGGACACCACCGCGCTGACGCGCCTGCCGGTGATGCTGCCCGGCGGCGGCTACGTGCCGCTGGCCGAGGTGGCGGAACTGTCGCTGGCGCCCGGACCCAATCAGATCAGCCGCGAGAACGGCAAGCGCCGCATCAGCGTGAGCGCCAATGTGCGTGGACGCGATCTCGGCAGCTTTGTGGCCGAAGCGCAGCAACGCGTCCGCGCCGAGGTCACGATTCCGCCCGGCTACTGGCTGGAATTCGGTGGCACGTACGAACAGCTGGCCTCGGCCAGCCAGCGCCTGGCGATCGTGGTGCCGGTCACGCTGGCCTTGATTCTGGGCCTGTTGCTGATGGCGTTCGGCTCCCTGCGCGACGCCCTGGTGATCTTCAGCGGCGTACCGCTGGCCTTGACCGGCGGCGTGCTGGCTTTGTGGCTGCGCGAGATTCCCTTGTCGATCAGCGCCGGCGTGGGTTTCATCGCCCTGTCCGGCGTGGCGGTGCTCAATGGCCTGGTGCTGGTGAGCTTCATTCGCAACCGGCTGGCCGAAGGCAAGCACATCGATGCCGCCATCGTCGAAGGCGCCCTGACGCGACTGCGCCCGGTCCTGACCACCGCCCTGGTCGCCTCGCTGGGCTTTGTGCCGATGGCGCTCAATACCGGTACCGGTGCCGAGGTTCAGCGGCCGCTCGCCACCGTGGTCATCGGCGGGATCGTGTCGTCCACCGTGCTGACCCTGTTGGTGTTGCCCGGGCTGTACCGGATGGTTCGGGGCCGCCGCGGCAGAGCCGAGGCGGCCTCAAGCCCTGTCATTCCGGATCCGCCACCGGCTTGATCCGGGGATCGAGACCGCATCACGCTGTGGGGTTGGTGACGGCGCGGGCCTGTGCCCGCCGCCGATCGCGCAGTCCTTGGCGCATGGGCTGCTTCGACATGATGCATCGCCCCGGAAATGCCACGCATTGGCCGGAAAACAAGTCGGTGAAGTCCGCGAGAGTCCAGGCGGAGCCCCGCAATCCTGAACGCATGCGTAGTGGGCGGTGGTTTTTCGTAACAAAGTGTTAAGTCCGCCGGGCGTGATTCATCGTGCAAAGTCCCGCCCCCGGTTCCGGATTCGAGCATGGCGCGGCGCCGCGAACCAAGCCCGACAAGGGGCGCGGCCAAGCGCTTCCAAGCCGAGCGCGTAGCGGTCTACCGGTGCGGTGGTGCCGGCGTGCGGTTCGGTCGCGCCCATACTCCTGCGACGCCGCGCAAACTGGCCTGAAATTTTCTTGCAAGGGCCTGGGTGCGCCAGCCTGGGACGTCCGGGAAGGGTCCGTATACTCGAATGCGGAGTTGGGCGCTCCGAATTCGAATAAGAAGGGGGTATTCAGTGCCGCAACGGTTTTCGCCGACGCCGGGAGGGTGTCGCGGCGGTCATTCTGGTGTTCGCGCGGTCGCGCAGGGGCTGCTGCTGGCCCTGCTGTGCGGCTGTTCGATCTTCCAGCCCGAAGCCCCTGAGTCGCCCGCACCCGAATTGCCGACCGATTTCAATACCCACCTTGAAGGGGCCTCGCTCGCGGTCGGCGACTGGGTCGATGATTTCGACGATCCGCAGCTCGAAGCCCTGGTCGAGGAGGCGTTGAATCACAACAACAAGTTCCTTTCCGCCCTGTCCAAGCGCGATGCAGCCTCGGCCCAGTATGCAGCCGCGTTCGCCGGACGCCTGCCCCGGCTGGACCTGCAGGCGCAGGCGCAGCGTCAGAAGTTCATCAACGACATCGTGCGCAGCAGCAGCGTGGATATCGAGCCGGTGGTGTATCCGACGCGCTTGATATTGGGCGCGGGCGTCAACTGGGAATTGGACCTGTGGGGCCGTGTCGCCAATCAGGCCAACGCGGCACGCGACGAGGCCGCTGCGGCGATTCTCGACGTTCAGGCCGCCAGCTTCTCGCTGGCCGCGCAGACGGCAACGCAGTGGTTCGCACTGGTGGCCGCGCAGAAGCGCCTGGCCCTGGCGCAGCGCGTGGCGGAGTCCTACGGCGAGACCGTCAAGCGCAGCGAGGAACGCTATGAGCGCGGTCTGGTCACGGTGGTGGACCTGCGTCAGGCGATGGCCGAGTCCGAAGGTGCCCAGGGCGAACTGCTCGGGCGGCAGATCGAGCTCGGCCGCACGCGGCGTGCGCTCGAGGTGCTGCTGGGGCGCTACCCGAGCAATGAACTGGAGGTGGCGGGCAGCCTCCCGGCCTTGCCGCCGGCGGTTGCGGCGGGCGTGCCGGGCCAGCTGATCGAGCGCCGCCCCGATGTTGCCGCCGCCGAATTGCGCCTGCGCGCGTCCGACCAGCGTCTGCTGGGGGCCAAGAAGAATCTGCTGCCGCGATTCAGTATCAGCCTCAGCGCCGGCACGCAGGCCAAGTATCGTGACCTCTTGTTTACGGACGATTCGGAAATCTGGTCGATCGGCGGCAACGCCGTGATGCCGCTGTTCGACGGCGGCGCGACGCGCGCCGGCATTCAGGCACAGCGTTCCTTGATGGAAGACTCCGTGGCGCAGTTCCAAGACAAGGTGCTGTCGGCCTGTCTGGAGGTCGAGGACGCGCTGGCGGCCGAGCTGCTGATCCGCGATCAGGTGCAGCGCTCACGCAACGCGGTCGAGCAGACGCTCGCTGTGGAAGATTCGATTTCACGCCGCTTCGAGCTGGGGTTGGTCGATTTGCGCGCCGTGCTGGCGGCGCGGCGCAGCCGCTGGCAGGCCGAACAGCGCGTGCTGGAAACCGAGTTGCTGGCGCTGAACAACCGCATCGGGCTGTATCTCGCCCTGGGCGGCGGTATCGCGGAACCGGGCGATGACGATACGGACACCACGGATGCCGAACCCGATGTGGCCGACGATCAGGCCGAGGATGGCGCGGAAGCGGCCATCGAAATGCTCTCGATCACGCCCGGGACTGACGAAGAGCTGCCCTCGGACCCGACGCCGGCATGGGAAACCGTGCCGGAAACGGAACCTGCGGATGCCGCCGCCCCCGAGGTGCCCGTGGAGTCCATGGATCCGATGGACCACTCCACCATGGAGCCGACCGAACCCGTGGTGCCTGTGGATGAAGCCGTGGAGGTGCCGGTCGATGTTCCCGCGTCGGCCGTCGAGCCGGAGCCCGAGCCGGCCCTCGATCCTGTTCCGGCCGAGGCGGTGACCGGGGTACCGGCCGCCGACGCGGCGCTCAGCGTGCCCGAAGAACCGGTGGTCGAACCCATGGAGGCGGTACCAATGCTGGGCGAGCCGGTGACCGACGAGCCGCCAAGCGCCAGCGAGGACGCTGAACTGGAAGCCGCGCGTCAGCGCAATCTCGAATCGTTGCTGGCCACCGACCCGGTTTAGCAATAAAGGAATCAGCAAAGCGCCATGAGTAAACAAGCGATCATTTCCGTCCTGGTGCTGGTGGTGTTCGGCGGTGCCGGATTTCTGATCTGGAAGAGCCGCGAGCCTGCGCAGCCGACCGAACCGGTGTTCGTGGCACCGACGGTCGAGATCGTAGTGGCCAAGGCGGAATCGCTGAGCCTGCCGATACAGACGCAGGGCACGGTGGTGGCGCGCGCCGAATCCGAGATTACGCCCGAAGTCGCGGGCCGTGTGGAGTGGATGGCGCCGGATTTCGTGGCCGGCGGCAGCTTCAAGCCGTCCGAGGTGTTGTTGCGCATCGATTCGCGCGACTACGAACTGGGCGTGGAACAGGCCCGTTCGCGCGTCGCGCAGGCCGAGCTGAGGCTGTCGCAGATCAAGGCCGAAGCCGAGCAGGCTCGTGCCGAATGGGCCGCGTACTCGGATCAGCCGCCGCCGCCGCTGGCGGTGCGCATACCGCAGATCGAGGAGGCCGAATCCACCGCTGCCGCCGCCCGTGCCGACCTCGAACGCACGCAGCTTGCACAGTCCAAGACCTCCGTGCGCGCGCCACCGTATAGCGGCCGCGTACTGGGCGTGATGACCGGCCTGGGCCAGGTTGTGGCGCCGGGCCGGCCGATCGCCAAGGTGTTCAACATCGATTCGCTGGAAGTGCGCCTGCCGCTGACCGATCCGCAGGTGGGCCTGATCGGACTGCCGCCGCCGGGGCGTCCGATCGAGACTCCGCCGGAGGTGGAGCTGTCCACCTTGGTCGGTGGCAAGCAGCAGGTCTGGAAGGCACGCATGACGCGCACCGAGGCGGCGCTGGACCCGCGGACACGCGTGGTGTTCGGCATCGCTGAGATGCCGGACGATGCGGCCGAGAGCATGGGCTTCGGACTCAGCGTCGGCCAGTTCGTGCAGGCCACCGTCACTGGCACGCCGCGCGCGGACGTCTACTCGTTGCCGCGTTCGGCCTTGCGCGGCGACGATCAGGTGATGATCGTCGATGCGCAGTCCAAGTTGCGTTTCCGCCAGGTCGGCGTGGTCAACAAGAGCGGCGAACGTGTCGTCGTGTCCTCCGGGCTGGATGACGGCGACAAGGTCGTGGTGTCGCCGATCGAGTTTCCGGTCGACGGCATGGCGGTGACGATCCGGAAGCCTTCATGAAAGCGGCGATTGCCTGGTTCGCGCGCAATCGCGTCGCGCCGAACCTGCTGATGGCGCTGGTGCTGCTGGGCGGCGTCTATGCGGTACCGCACCTGCAGCGCGAGGTCATCCCGGAACTCAAGCTGCAGCGCATTCAGGTCATCACTGCGTATCCCGGCGCCGGCCCTTCGGAAGTCGAGGATGGCGTGGTCGCGCCGATCGAGGATGCGATCGCGGACCTCGAAGGCATCAAGCAGCTGGTCTCGGTGTCGGTCGAGAACCTCGGCACGGTGGTCGCCGAGATCGAGCCGAACTATGACCTGCATCAGGTCATGAACCTGATCGACACGCGCGTGTCCGGTCTGCGCAACCTACCGCAGGATGCGGAACGGCCGATCATCAGTGAACTGGTGTTCTCACAGCCGGTGATGAACCTCACGCTCTACGGCGACGTCGACCCGCGCACGCTCAAGGCGCTGGCCAACAATGCGCTCGACGAGATCCTCACGCTGCCGAACGTGACGCGTGCCGAACTCATCAACGTGCGGCACGACGAGATTGCGATCGAGCTGTCCGAATCTGCGCTGCAGAAATACGGTTTGTCGTTCGATCTGGTATCCAAGCTGATCAAGGCCAGCTCCGTGGATATGCCGGCCGGCGAGATTCAGACCGAGACCGGCGGCGTGCTGTTGCGAACCAACGCCAAACGCCGTACCGGCGACGAATTCGAGGATATGGAATTGCTGCGCGCGCCGGACGGTACGCTGGTGCGTCTGGCCGATATCGCGACCGTCAAGGACGGCCTGGCCGACGGCGATCAGGAAGTCAGCTTCGACGACAAGCCGGCGGTCACGATCCAGGTGTCACGCGTGTCCGGACAGGATGTACTCGACATCACCGGCGTGATCAAACGCTATACCGAGCAACTGAAACCAAGGCTGCCGGAAGGCGTGAACGTGGCGCTGTGGCGCGATTCGTCCAAGTTGTTCGAAAGCCGCATGGACACGCTGACCAAGAACGGTCTGCAGTCGATGGTGCTGGTGTTCGTTTCGCTGCTGCTGTTCATGCGGCCCTCGGTCGCGTTCTGGGTCACGCACGGCATCGTGTTCTCGTTTCTCGGCACGCTGCTGGTGATGTGGCTGCTCGGTATTTCGCTGAACATGGTGACGCTGTTCGGCTTCGTGTTGGTGCTTGGCACGCTGGTGGACGATGGCGTGGTCGTGGGCGAGGCGATCTACAGCGAGCAGCGCGTCAACCGCAAGGGCGTGCAGGCCTCGATCATCGGCGCCAGTCTGGTCGGCTGGCCGGTGCTGGTTTCAGTGTTCACCAACATCATGACCTTCACGCCGATCCTGTTCCTGCCCGGCGTGCAGGCGCAGCTCTGGGCCTATGTACCGGCGGTGGTGATCATCGCCTACCTAGTTTCGCTGGTGGAATCGCTGTTCGTGCTGCCGGCGCATCTGGCGCCGCTCAAGCCGATCGACGAAACGGTGCAGCACCGCAACCGCCTGACGCGCGTGCAACGGCGCATCGCCAGCAGCATGGAACGCTTCGCGATCGAGCGTTACCGGCCCGCCCTGGATCGCGCGCTGGCCTGGCGCTGGGTCACGCTGTCGATCTTCGTCGGTGTGCTGTTGCTGACGCTGGGACTGTTGGCCGGCGGCAAGATTCGTGTGAACTTCTTTCCGGCGGTGACCGCCGATTCGGTGGTCGTGGATGTCACGCTCGAATCCGGTTCGCCGCGCAGCTATACGGAGGCGGCCGTTGATCGCATCGAGCAGGCGCTGCGCGAGGTGGTCACCGAAGCCGAGGGCAGCGAAGCCTCGATCCAGCACGTGATGCGCTCCATCGGTCAGGCTGGCGGCGGGCTAGGCATCACCACCGAAACCGGCGCCAATACTGCGCAGATGTTCGTGGAACTGTCACCGGCCGAGGAACGCTCGCTCGATGTGCAGGATCTGGCCGACCGTTGGCGTGAGCGTATCGGCGCCGTGCCGTACCTGAAAGAGCTGAAGATGAACTTTTCGCTCAACTTCCCGGGTGCGGATATCGAGATCAATCTGATGGCACGCGACAAGGCGATCGTGGCGGCGGCAAGTACGGCGCTGCAGGAACGCCTGAGGCGTTACCCGGGCGCGACGGAAGTCAGCGACAGCTCGCGTGCGCCGCGAGACGAACTCAACTTCGACCTGCGCCCCGAAGCCGAGGCGCTGGGCCTGACCGTGGCCGACGTCGGCCGCCAGATCCGGCAGGGCTTCTTCGGCGAGGAAGTGCAGCGCCTGCTGCGCGGTCGCGAGGAAGTGCGGGTGGTGGTGCGCTACGACGAGCAGAGTCGCGAATCGGAGAACTCGCTGTCCGGCATCAATATCCGCACCTCGGACGGCGCGGCGGTGCCATTGGCGAACGTGACCGACATCGTGCGCGAGCAGAGCGATACGCTGATCACTCGTGTGGACCGGCGCCGCACCACGGTGGTCAGCGCGATGATCGATCGCAACAAGAACGACGCCAATCGCGTCCTTGAAGACCTTGAGACCAATTATCTGCCGCAACTGATGGCGCAGTACCCCGGCCTTCAATGGGGTTACTCCGGAACCAAGCGGGAGGAAGGTGAGGTCACCGGTGCGCTCTATGCCGCGGCCTTGATCGGTATCGCCCTGGTATTCGCCGCAATTTCGATCCTGTTCCAGTCCTATGTGCAGACGCTGCTGGTATTCACCGTACTGCCGTTCGCCGTGGTCGGCGCGATCTTCGCGCACATGGTGTTCGGCATCACATTGTCGATGCTGTCGATGGCGGGCATCGTGGCTGCCTTGGGCGTCTGCGTGAACGATTCGATCGTGCTGATCACCTATATCAACGAACGCCGGCGCGAGGGCATGAGCCGCGACGAGGCGATTCGCACCGCCGGCGTGCAGCGTTTTCGTCCGATTGTCCTGACCACGGTCACAACCTTCCTCGGTCTTTCACCGCTGCTGACCGAACGGGCGGCGCAGGCTCAGGTGCTGATTCCGATGGCGGTTGCGCTGTCCTTCGCCGTGCTGGTCACGACCGTGATCTGTCTGTTTCTGCTGCCGGTACTGGTCAGCCTGGTCTGGGTCGACGCTCCAGTGGATGATGAGTCCGAGGAAACGGCCGCCTGAGCCGGTCCTCGGCGCAAGACTTCACTGCGCGGGCCTGAGCCAGCGCAGGCTCGGATGCACCCACTGCGGATTGGGGCGATAGAACGCCCCATGAGCGTGACCGGTATGAATCTCGATCTCCTCGTACTCGCCGGGCGTGCTCGCGGCTTCGAACAGCGGCTCACATGAACGCCCCAGGGAATCGGTCGATTCGCGAATCGACAACATGCGCCCGGCGACATCGACATCCTCACGTTGGAACAGCGCTTCGCCGCAACTGGCGAGGAATACGTAGTTGATGGCCGGGTCGTGCAGACGCGCCGCGGTCAGTACCGCAATGTAACCGCCTTTGGAGAATCCGACCACGCCGATATTCGTCGCCGGTACACCGGCTGCGAGTAGCTGGCGCACCTGCTCGGCGACATGCGTCGCGTACTCGCCGATATCGGTATCCATCGGTCGATGCTCCGCGATCACCACGGCGCCCTGCGCCGCCAGCGCGTGGACGATGGCCTCGAATTCATAGCTTCCGAAGCGCGGATCGCTGGCCTTGGCGTTGCGCCCTTCGAAGATCCGCCCGTGCAGATAGATCAGATAGTGCTGCGTCGGATCGATGGCCGCAGGCACGCCCGGCAGCGGCTCGATGGCCTTGGCGGAGGCAAACGGACTTGCCAGAGCCCCCAATAGCAGGGTGCACAGCAGCGTACGGCGACGGATTCGCATGCGAGTCAAGGCGGAGAAAGAAAAAGGCCGCCGCATGATAGCGGCGGCCTCCCGGGGCCGCGACCCGCCGACGTTCAGGGCGTCGTGACGTCCGCCGCCGCGAAGTACGGGGTGGTGATGCCAAGCCCGTTGCTTGCCCACGATGCCCAGGAATTGCCGACACCATCGCCGAGGTTGTCGGTCGTATCGCTGATGCTGTCGTAAGAGACGAAGCCGTGCGTCTGTACGAGCGCAACCGATGTCAGGTCGGTCAGATCGCCGATCTCGCTCGGGGCGTAGGCGTCTTCCTCGTAGGCCAGCGTCGGATCGAAGCAGCTTTCCGGATCGGCTACGAGTGTGGCTGGGGCCGTCAGCGTGGTGCCGTCGGGCGACAGCTCCACCTCGGTCGCAGCGACATCGATCGTCTCTGCGCAGGTTTCAAGGATGATGCTGCCGGCCTTGTTGATGGCTTCGTGGAACCGGAAGACGAAGTTGCTGCCGTCGTAGAACGCCAGCGTCATCAGCGGCGGGAAGTAGTCTCTGACCCGTACCAGAGCACGGGCCGCGTCGTCGGCCAGCAGGCCATTGAGATCGCGGATCACGCCGCCCAGATCGATCGTCGCTTCATCCGAGGCATTGGCGTCGGCCTCCAGCTGGAACAGGCTGTCGACGCGGTAGGTGAACAGGATGGTCGGGTCGCCATCTTCTGTCACGGCGCTGTTGAGCACGCCGAAGCTGCTGAGCGAGGCGTCGATGTCCGTGGTGCCGGGCGCCGTGCCCTCCACCAGCGAAATCGGTTCGGTGACGACAAGTCCCAGACGTGGGCCGATCGACGACAGGAACGCCATGCTACCGGTCGCGTCGGCGGCCGTTTCCGTAGTGCCGAGCCCGTCGACGAAGGCCGAGGCCTGCAGCATTTCATCGGACAAGCCCAGCAGTTCGTTGTCGCCCTGGAAATCATCGGCGTCAAATCCGGCCTCGCTGTCATCCACGTCTGCGGCCTGCGGCGTAATCGGATAGATCACGAAGCCCGGCTCGGGATCGGTGCCGTCGACGATCACACCGCCCCCGCCGCCTTGGCCGCTGGTTCCGGCCGTGGCCGCCAGGACCTCGGTCAGCAGCTGCACGCCGACGGTCGGTGGCGCGATGTCATGCAGCGCCAGGGTCGCGGTGCCGCCCAAAATGGCGCTGGCGTTGCGCGATACGATCTTGAAGGTGTCGCCGTCCTGCAGCAGCGTTGCAGCGGTGCGTCCGGTCACGATCAGATCGAATTCGGTGGCGCCATTGGGATCGATCACATAGCGTGAGGTGCCGGCCGTCACCGGCCCTTCGTTCGCGGGGGCGCCATCCAGCGTGGCCACCGGAAAGAACAGCGCGTCCAGCGTGGTTCCGTTGCGCTCCACGGTCACCAGATAGTCGGCGGCTTCTGCGCTGGCCAACACGTGCACGCGGGCGATGTCCGTGAACAGCTCACGGCTACCGTCGCCTTCCAGTGCATTGAGCAGATCCTGCAGGCCGTCTTCGGCGTCGGCGCTGTTGAGTTGCTCAACGTCATCACTGTCGGTTCCGATGACGTTGCTGTACAGCACGTTACCGCCGCTGGGCGTGGCCGCCAGACCAATGCTTTCGCCACCGACGACGGTCGTGTCGATCAGGGCCGAGGTGGTCACGAACGCCGGGTCCTCCGGGACGCTGGTGTTCACCACCTGGCTCGGCAAGGCCGCATCGGCAGTCGCGTCGGACGGCTCGAACGTCAGCAGGTCCAACTCGAACAGAGTCGCCGAACCGCCGGAAAACTCGTCATAAGCGATGGCGTCGTTCAGTACGATCGGGTTTCCGGCGGTGTCCTTGAGCGTGCCGCGCACGATCTGCACGGTGACCACGGTGCCGCTCGGTAGCGGTGCGGCGGTTGCGATCGACAGGGTGTCTCCGCCACTGAGCATGACGCTGTCCAGCGGCGCCGAGGTGATGTCCGGTGCGGTGCCGAGCAGGACCGTCACATCGGCGGCGGTGATCGTCGCGGCCATTGCTTCGCTGAATTTGATCTTGAGTTCGTTCGGGGGAACGCCGGTGACCGAGGAATCCAGCGGTGCCGGATCGCTGTCCGGATTGACGACGCCGACCACCGAGGTCACGAACGGCGAGACGCCGTCTTCCGTCGCATACGGCGTCAGGAACACATTGGCGAGCGTGATGCTGGCCGTATTGGTTTTAAGTTCGAGCGCATTGGGGTCGTCATCGACCTCGGCGATCAGGCACGGCGGCGCGCTGCCACTGAGGCCGTCGATGCTGTAGCCGGCCACCAGCACACGCACGCAGGAGTCGTCCGCCACGCCGCTGAGGGTGAAGCTGCCGCTGGCATCGCTGTCGGTGCTGATGGTGGCCGCCGCGCCGTAGGTCAGAGCGATGCCGGTGGTGTCGGCCTGCTCAAAGGCCGTGATGATGAATTCGGCGCTGACCATGCTGCCGGCGACCGCGGAACCGGTACCGGTGTCACGCAGCACGCCGCTGATGGTGGTCGCCGTGGCCGGTAGCTTGACCGGACCGGTATCCACGTTGAACTCGTCGAGGAACACGTCATTGCTGCTGCCGACGCCACCGATTGGCTGCGCCGAAGGGGACACGGCCACGGTGCCGGACAGATAGCCGGCAGGCGGTTCCAGGAACAGGGTAAGCGGTGACGAAATCGAGTTCTGCGTGCCGCTGACGACCACGCCCGCCAGGGCGAACTGGCCCTGGGCATTGGTGACCGCCGAGACCTCGGCGACGCCGTCCGAGCTGGTGTTGCCGGTGTAGTGAACCGTGACCCCGGGGATCGGATCGCTGTCGCTGTCGAGGATGGTGCCGGTGACGGTGCCGCTGAGATCCTCGATCTCCTGGATATCGTCGTCATCGTCCGGTGACTCGCACGCGAGTAGAGCGACGGCGACCAGCGCCACCGATACCCAACGAAAAACGCTCTGCACGCTGCCTGCGCTGCGCCCCATGACCCCCGCCCTCCCCGGAAACTTGGTTTTTGCCGAATTTCTGCAGTCTGTCACTGCGACTGAACTCTGATTTTCCTTGCACAAGTCCGGCCAAAAACGGAACCGCGCAAGCTGGCGTCGCGTCCTGCAAGTCAATATTTGTCGGCGTTGACCCCGAAATTCCCCGCCTATGGCCGTGGACACTAGCATCGGCGAGGAAATTGCGACACCGCCCGCTGCCGCTGCCGAAAGGTTTCGTAACAAATTCGCACGCCGCCCACTTTCGCGGCGGGCGGCATTTCGTCAGACCCTGATGCAGCGCGTGGATCGCACTCTTTCGGGGCGGTTCCCATGCCGGCCGGCTGGCATTCCGTGGCCGCTGCACCCATATTGGGGACATGGCCGGAAGACTGCTGTTGCTGTTCATTGCGCTGCCGCTGGCAGAGACCTGGTTGCTGATCGAGGTCGGCAGCCGCATTGGCGCATTGCCCACGATCCTTGCGGTGATCGCGACCGCCGTGATCGGCAGTCAGCTGATGCGTCGACAGGGCATGGAAACCCTGCGCGAAATCCAGCGCCGCCAGCAGCGCGGCGAAATCCCGGCCGGACCGATGCTGGAGGGCGTGGCTCTCCTGATCGCCGGAGTGTTGTTGATCACGCCCGGTTTCATCAGCGATACCCTGGGTTTTCTGCTGCTGGTGCCGCCTTTGCGTACGCGACTTGCACGCGCATTGCTGTCCCGGGTGTTCGTGATGCGTGGTGCCGCCGGATTTGACGCAGGCGCCGACCGGTCCTCCGAAACCATCGAAGGGAAGTTCCGGCGCGAGGACTAGCGTGCATCACGCGCGGCGTGCGCGGCCGGCTTTTGCCCCGGAGCGCCGCGGCGGCCGCTTGTGGCATGGCCGTTAGGCTTGCATGGAACGGCCCGGCTCCGAGCCCTGTTCCCACAAGCGCTGTGGCTTTCAACGCCTGGCGATGATCCAGACGGCGTGGACGATGCCTGGAATGTAGCCCAGCAGCGTCAGCAGGATGTTCAGCCAGAACGCGCCGGCGAAACCCACTTGCAGGAACACGCCGAGCGGCGGCAGCAGAATCGCAACGATGATGCGGATCAGGTCCATGGAATAGCCGGTGCTCAAGTGGACATCCACCATGCGCCTTTTCATCTGAGCCGGCACTGAAGCCCACGGCCACGCGCGCGCTCATCTGGGCGAAAGCTGCGCCCGTCAGCATGGGCCGATGAGCGAACCGGAGTCTCCAAACCTGTCGACGCGGCTGCGTTCGCGCTGGCGTTCGTTTACGGACGCAAGGCCGGGCCATCGGTTTGTGGCGCAATACCATCGGCGGCGCCGCGTCCGCAGCAGTACCCTGGGCAACCTGTTCGAGATCCTGATCGGCATCGCCCTGCTGGTGGTGGGGCTGACGATGCTGGTCACGCCCGGACCGGGCATCGTCATGCTGTTGCTGGGCCTGAGCCTGCTGGCGCATCACTCGCTGTGGGTTTCGAGCGCGCTCGACCGCGCCGAGCTGCGCTTGCGTCAATGGGGCGCATGGCTGCGTCGCCGCTGGCGGACATCGGCGCTGTCGCGCCTGCTGATCTGCTTCGCGGGCTTGTTGCTGACCGGGCTCATGGTCGGTGCCACGGTGCTTGGGCTGATGCTCTATCGGCAATGAGCCGGGCCTGGAACCGGCGGCCGGTGGTGGGATTCATTCGCCGCGGCGTTGCGCTTCGACTTCGCGAGCGCCCGGCACGAGGATGCGAGCCCACACGATACCGATCTCGAACAGCAGATACGCCGGTCCGGCCAGCAGCAACTGCGAGAAGATGTCCGGCGGCGTCAGGAACGCGCTGAGCAGGAAGGTGCCTACCAGCACATAGGCGCGCTTGGCCGCGAGATCGGCGGGCGTGACGAAACCGGTCTTGACCAGCAGCACGATGGCCACAGGGGTTTCAAACGCGGCGCCGAAGGCCAGGAACATCGTGATCACGAAGTCGAGGTAGCGCGAGATGTCCGTCATCACGGTGACGCCTTCAGGCGCAACCTTGACGAAAAAACCGAACACGATCGGGAACACCACGAAATAGGCGAACAGCATGCCGACATAGAAGAGCGCGCTGCTGGTGGCCAGCAGCGGCACCACGAGGCGTTGCTCGTTCTTGTAGAGCCCCGGCGCGATGAATGCCCAGATCTGGTACAGCACCCACGGCAGCGCAACGACCAGCGCCGCCAGGCCGGCGAGCTTGAACGGGGCGAAGAACGGCGAGGCCACCTCGGTGGCGATCATGCCGGTGCCGGCCGGCATCAGCTGCATCAGCGGCGCGGCGACGATGCGGTAGAAATCTTTGGCGAAATAGGCCAGCGGAATGAACACGATCAATACGCCGATCAGTGCCCGCAGCAGGCGTGTACGCAGCTCAAGCAAGTGCGCGATCAGCGGCTGCTCGCCGCTGCTGGAAGCGTCCTTGCTCATGCCGCGGGCGGCTTCGGCGGCGTATCGTCAGGCTCGGGCGCGGATTCGATCGCGGCGTCGACATTGCCCGGTTTGACGGATTCCTCGTCGGCCTTCGGTCGGATCGACCGCTCGGCCTCGTCGGCCAGCTGGCGCACCTGCGTCTTCGCGATCGTGGCCTGTTCGCGCACGGCGCGATTGGCGCTTTCGACCTGTTCCCGCAGTTCCTGCACCTTGACCTCGCGCTCGAGTTCCGCAGTGAGATTGCGCATGTAGGCGCGCGCCTGTCCGCTCCAGCGACCGAAGGTGCGCGCCAGACCCGGCAGACGCTCCGGGCCGAGCACCACCAGCGCGATCACCGCGCACAGGAACAGTTCAGAAAATCCGATATCGAACATGCGCCGAATCCGAGCGTGGAACGCCTAGCTGGAGGTCTTGCTGTGCTGCTTGCTGTCTTCGGTCTGGGGCTCGGCCTTGAGGTGTTCGACATTGCGCTCGGCCTCTTCCTCGCCATCCTTGACGGACGACTTGAAGTTCTTGATCGCCGAACCGAGATCGCCGCCGATGTTGCGCAGCTTCTTGGTGCCGAACAGCAGGACGACGATCGCGAGCACGATCAGCAATTGAGTCAGACTTGGGGCCATGGTGGTCTCCTATTGGCCGCCCCGGGCGGCTTTCTCGTCGAGTCCGGAACGGCCCATTCGCCGTGCCAACTCCTTGGTGATGTCGTTGAGCGAAATGTCCGTCTGTGCCGCCAGAACCAGGCTGTGGAACCACAGGTCGGCGAGCTCGTAGGTCAGAGCCGCACGATCCGGATTCTTGGCGGCGATCAGCGTTTCAGCCGCTTCTTCGCCGAGCTTCTTCAGAATCAGATCGATTCCGCCGTCATACAGCCTGGCGACGTAGGAACTCGACGGATCGGCCTGCTTGCGGGATTCCAGCGTCTCGAACAGGCGCTGAAGCACGTTTTCGGGAGTTTCGGACATTGGGGTGCAATCGTACGCTTCTAACAAGGCGCGCACGAGTCAGTCAGGACACGCGCCGCAGCGCCTCGTTTCGACTACAGGCGGACGCGGACTCCGCGTTCGGCCAGATATTGCTTGGCTTCCGGAACGGTATGCGTGCCGTGGTGAAAGATGCTGGCGGCGAGCACCGCATCGGCGCCACCCGTCACCAGTCCTTCGTAAAGGTGTTCGAGCTTGCCGACGCCACCTGAGGCGATCAGCGGCACCGGCACCGCATCCGAGATCGCCTGTAGCAGTTCCACGTCATAGCCGGACTTGGTTCCGTCCTTGTCCATGCTCGTCACCAGCAGCTCGCCGGCGCCCTTGGCCACCATCTTTTCGGACCATTCGATCGCGTCGAGACCGGTCGGCTTGCGGCCACCATGGGTGAAGACTTCCCAGCGCACCGGCTGCCCCTTCTTGTTGACACGCTTGACGTCGATCGCCACCACGATGCACTGCACGCCGTAACGCTCGGCCGATTCTGTGACGAGGTCGGGGGTGTGCACGGCGGCAGTATTGATCGAGACCTTGTCGGCGCCGGCCGACAGCAGGGCACGCACGTCGGCGCAGCTGCGTACGCCGCCACCGACCGTCAGTGGCACGTAGATCGTGCGCGCGACCTGCTCGACGGTCTGAAACAGTGTGGGCCGCTCGTCGCTGCTGGCGGTGATGTCGAGAAACACCAGTTCGTCCGCACCCTGTTGATCGTAGCGATAGGCCACTTCGACCGGATCGCCGGCGTCCTGGATGTCCTGGAACTTAACGCCCTTGACCACGCGGCCGCGGTCGATGTCCAGGCAGGGGATGATGCGTTTGGCGAGCATGACTTGGTGTAAGCGCTGAGGCTCTATTCGCCGGCGACGATCTTCATCGCGTCGGCAAGCTTGAAGCTGCCTTCGTAGAGCGCGCGACCGATGATGCAGCCGGCGACGCCGTCTTCTTCGAGTTCGATCAGCTTGCGGATGTCGTCGAGGCTGGATACGCCGCCGGACGCGAACACCGGCGTGTTGACCGAGTCCGCCAGTTCGCGCGTGGTTTCGGCGTTGAAGCCGTTCATCATGCCGTCGCGGCCGATGTCGGTGTAGATGATCGCCTCGACGCCGTCCTTCTCGAACTGCTGCGCCATTTCCATCGCGGTGTGGTGAGACAGTTTGCTCCAGCCGTCGATGGCGATGCGTCCGTCCTTGGCATCGAGGCCAACGATGATGTGGCGCGGATATTCCAGACACAGATCGCGCAGGAAATGCGGTGCGTGCACGGCCTTGGTGCCGACGATCACGTACTGCACGCCGGCGTCGAGGTAGCGCAGGACCGCGTCCTCGTCGCGAACGCCGCCACCGACCTGAATCTCGATCTCGGGGCAGGCATCGCAGATGCGGTGGATCACATCGGTGTTGACCGGTTCGCCCTTGAGCGCGCCGTCCAGATCGACGACATGCAGTCGTTGCGCGCCTTCGTCGACCCAGCGCCGTGCCACGGCGACGGGATCATCGGAGAACACGGTGACATCGTCCATCTTGCCTTGGCGCAGGCGGACGCACTGGCCATTCTTGAGGTCAATCGCGGGGATCAGGAGCATGACACAGGCAGCAGGACACGAGAGCGGTTCGCGGCGGCAGGCCCAGAGGCCAGGCGACACAGTCGTCCGGCGGAAGGGCTTGGAGTGGGATTCTGGCTGGCTTCGGTTTGGAGAAACAGGCAGTCGGAACGTCGTTGCGGTCAATGTGCACGAATCGTGGGGGCTGCGCAAGGCGCGGCGCCGCGCAGTGCCGGTCCTATACCGGACTTTGCCCGTCCCATTGCACGAAGTTGGTCAGCAGCGCCATGCCGGGCCCCTGACTCTTTTCGGGATGGAACTGCACGGCCACGACATTTTCATGCCCGACCACAGACACGAACGGATGCGTATAGGTGGTCCGGCCGATCACGTGCTGCTCCTGCTTCGGCTTGGCGAAATAGCTGTGCACGAAATAGAACCAGGCGTCGTTCGGCACGCCGGCGCAGATCGGGTGCGGCTGCTCCCAGTGCACGCGGTTCCAGCCCATGTGCGGTACCTTGAGCCGTTCGCCGTCGATGCCCTCGGGCGGCGGATCGGGAAAGCGCAGCACCTCGCCGGGAATCAGTCCCAGCGCCTCGACGCCTTCGTTCTCCTCGGAGAAATCCAGCATCACCTGCATCCCGAGACACACGCCGAGGATCGGCTTCTGCCGGGCCTGTTCGCGCACGAACTCGTCGAGTTCCAGACGTTTGAGCTCGGCCATGCAGGCCCGCACCCCGCCGACGCCCGGCAACACCAGCCGGTCGCACTTGGCGAGCTTGTCCGGGTCGTAGCTGACTTCCACGCGCTCCGTGCCCGAGACCCGCTGCAGCGCCTTGGCCAGCGAATGCAGGTTGCCCATGCCGTAGTCGACAACACCGATCGCAGCCATATTTTTCTACAGACTGCCCTTGGTCGACGGGATGCCGGATGCGCGTGGGTCGGGCTCGACCGCCATGCGCAGCGCGCGTCCGAATGCCTTGAAGATGGTTTCCGCCACGTGGTGACTGTTGCGCCCGCGCAGGCTGTCCACGTGCAGCGTGATCTGCGCGTGATTGACGAGGCCCTGGAAGAATTCGCGGAACAGATCCACATCGAAACTGCCGATGCGTGCGCGCGAGAATTCGACGAACCATTCCAGACCGGGCCGGCCCGACAGGTCCACCACGGCGCGCGCCAGCGCCTCGTCGAGCGGCACATAGGCATGACCGTAGCGACGCACGCCGGACTTGTCGCCCCAGGCCTGCGCCAGCGCCTGGCCGACGGTGATGCCGATGTCCTCGACGCTGTGATGGTCGTCGATATGGCGATCGCCGACGCAGTCCACCAGAAGATCGATCATGCCGTGACGGGCCACCTGATCGAGCATGTGATCGAGGAAGGCGATCCCGGTATTGAGTTCGGCGCGCCCGGTGCCGTCCAGGTCGAGCTCGACACGGATTTTGGTTTCTCGGGTTTCTCTGGCGACGCTGGCCTTACGAGCGGACATCGAGGGAAGCTGGGTCCCGGCTGGCGAAAAGGGGCGCTAGCATACTCCGCGCCTATGGGCTTGGAAACCGCTGTTCGCAGCCTTGGATGGCGAGCTGACGAAAGTGCATCGTCGTGTCTCAGACGGGGGGTTTGACGGCCGCCGCCAGGCCTTCGCGATAGATCGCGTCGGCGTCGCCGCCTTCGGGGCTGCGTTCGATCAGCCGCGCCAGTTCGAGATAGGTCGCCGCGTCCGGCCGCATGCGCAGGCCCGCCTCCAGATAGGCGCGCGCCTTGCCCCACAGTTTGTTGTCGAGACAGGCGCGCGCCGCGGCATATAGCAACTCCGGGCGCTCGCCGTACTGATTGAGCCATTGCTCGACCGAGGCCAGCGCACCGATGCCGTCGGGCGGCGACAGCGCGCTGAACACCTGCACCAGTTCGGCGTCCCATTCGGTCTTCAGCACATTGGCGATGAGCGCCGCCGCTTCGGCGTGCGCATTCAGCTGCGCCAGTGCCCGGATGTAGGCGTTGCGCACCTCGCGCTCGCCACGCAGCGCCGTCGGCGTTTGGGCCCAAAGCGCCTTGGCGGCGTCCAGACGCCCGCTTGCCGCAGCCTGCGTCAATCCGCGATGGCTGGCCTCGATCAGCAGGGCACGGAACTGCGCGGGCGCAAACACGCTCATGCGTTCGCTCTCGATCAGCAGCTTTCGCAGCGCTTCCCAGTCCCCGCTCTCGCGGTACAGCCGCGCCGACAGTTCCACCAGGCCGCTGTGCCTGGGCGCTTCTTCGCGCAGCGTCGGCAGGCGTTCCTGCGCATATGCGTAATCACCGTCATCGATCGCAATGCGTGCGCGTAGCAGCCGTGCCGCGAAACGCAGCTGCGGATCCTCGCGCTCCAGTGCCAGGCGCAGGTAATGATCGCGACGCTCGGCTTCACCGCTGTGGTGCGCGGCCTGAGCGGCGAGCAGCATGTTGAGTCCGCCAGCGTCATGATCGGCGGCACGGCGCACCAGTTCGACCTCGGCGCGGTGCCAGCGCCCGGACAGCCAGTCCAGCAAACCCGTCTCGAAGGATTCGCGGGCCAGGCGCTGCCGGCGCTGGTCGTAGGCGCTACGAACCCGCGTCGGCAGCCGCAAGGTTCCCAGCAGCAAGCGCAGGCCGTAGTTCAGCAGCAACAGCGCGATGACCAGGCTCACCACGAAGATCACGACCGAGGTTTCCAGCGTCCAATGGCCGTAGCTCAGCAGGACGTAGCCGTTTTGATCGCCCATCAGTACGGCGGCCGCGGCACCGGCGGCGAAGACGAGGGCAAGCAGGATCAGGACTTGAATCATTGGCGCGGCGACGGTGCTTCCATGACGCCGCGCAGCGCCGTCAGGCTGCTCGTGAGGTCCGGCAGCGGCGGTTCCAGTTCGAGTTGTTGCTGCGCCTGGAGTTCGTCGACGGCCGAGGCCACCGCCGGGTCGGACAGCGCGTAGCGCGCACGCAGCCAATCGATCGCGCTGGTCAGGCTCTCGCGGAACTGGCCGGTATTGCCACCGAGCAGGGCCGCGCGCGTCGCCTCCAGCTTGAGCAGCAAGATGGTCTGGACCAGTTCGCGTTGTTCGGGCGCGAGCAGGGGTTCGATCGGCGCATCGCTGCGGCGCAGGGTGAACACCGTGGATAGGGCCAAGCCCATCCGATGCCAGGCGACGCGCCACCAGGGCATGTCCTGCGCCGCGCCGACGTCGGCCGGCGATCCGGCCTGATAATTGTCGGGACGGCTGCGGGCCAGCGGCAGGTTCGGCACCTGCACGATCAGGCTCGACAGCGCCAGCGCCGCCGAGGCGCGATCGGCCGCCGGCAGCGAGGCCAGCGCCCGCTTTTCGGCAGCGATCGCCTCGCGCACCTTGAACAGGCGAGGGTCGGCGAGCACCGCGAGGCGGCGGTCGGCCAGGTCCAGCGCGCGCGCTGCGCCGGGAACATCACGGGCGAGCTGCAGGCGTTCGTTGGCGATGAACAGCAGCTGCTCGACCGCCACCAGTTGCAGGTCGGTACGACCGCCACGCACGGATTCCGAAATCTCGGCGAGCATTTTCTCGCTGTCATCGAAGCGCTGGCGCAGCGTCTCCAGCTCGCTGCCGAACTTGCGCTGAGTTTGTCCAAGGTCGCCCTGGCGCGTTTCCAGCTGGCGCAGTTCTGCGCCGGCGCCGGTCGCGTCGCGCGAGGTCCGTGACAGCAGCGTCTGCTGCGCGTCCAGCGCGTCCAGCGCCTGTTCGCGAAACTGCCAGGCGAGCCAGCCGCCGTAGGCGACCACAGCGGTGAGCAGCAACAGCACTAGCCAAGCGAGACCGACGAAGAAGCCCAGAACACCGCGACGCCCCGCCGGTGCGGCCGGAGCCGGTGCGCGCGACTCCGAAGCGGGTGGCGGCGATGAGGTGGTGGGCTTTTCTGGAATGGGGTTCGGTTCGGTCATCGGTGATTGTGGGGCAGGCTCAGTGGGTGCCCCCCAACGTTCCAGGGCTTGCACCAGCGCCGCGTCGGACATCGAATCCGGGAGTATCGGCTCCCGTTCAAAGCCTGCGGCCGTCGCCAGTTCTAGCACACGCACGCTCGGAACCACCACCGGCAGGCTGAGCAGGCGCGCGCGAACGGCATCATCCTGAATCGATTCGAGCAGGTGTTGCAGAGCGTCGCCACTGGTCAAAACCAACAGCTCACTGCGTTCGATCGCGGCCGCGACCTCGGCTTCACTGTAGGGCACACGGACGCGCCGATAGACTGGAACCACCTCGACCTTGGCGCCGCGCGCGCCAAGACTGTCGGCCAGCGTCGGCAGGCCCTCCTCGCCGGTCACGATGACCACGCGGCTGCCGGAAACAGCCTGCATCGGCGGCAGTTCCAGCAGCGCGGCGCTGGAATATGAGTGGCTGGGAACCGCCTGCACCGGATGGCCGGCGGACTCCAGCGCATGCGCGGTGGCCGCGCCCACGGCGGCGATTTGCGCGGGCCATGCGAGACCTTCGGCCTGCGCGGCAAAGCGCACCGCGTTGCTGCTGGTGAAGATCCACCAGTCGGCTTCGGTATTCGCCGCCAGTCGTTGCAGGGCTGTGTCGCCGACGGCTTCAACCGAAAGCAGCGGCAGACGCAGTGCGGTTCCGCCTCGGCGTTCGATTTCCGCGCACAAGGCTTCGGCCTGCGCTGCCGGGCGCGTCACCAGGATGCGGCGGCCCAGCAGGCTCGTACCCGCCGGCTCGGTCACTTTGCCATCAATCGGCTCGTTCATCTCAGACCTCGATGCCGAGGCTGCGCAGGATCGCAGCGGCGCCATCGTCCAGCAGGCGCTCGGCAAGGTTCAACCCGAGCTGCGCCGCCTCGTCGACCGGACCACCGATCTCACCCCGAACGATCTGCGTACCGTCGGGTGCGCCGACCAGCCCGACCAGCCGCAGGCGCTCGTCGCTCGCGGTGGCGTGGCCGGCCACCGGTACCTGGCAGGCGCCGCCTAGACGCGCGTTGAAGGCGCGTTCGGCACGCAGACGCAGCGCCGAGTGTTCGTCGTGCAGCGGCGCCAGCCAGTCGTGCAGTTGCTGGTCGTCTGCGCGACATTCCACGCCGACCACGCCCTGCGCGATCGCCGGCAGCATCCGCGTGACCGCGAAACGCTCGCGTATCCGCTCCGAAAAACCCAGGCGGTCGAGCCCGGCGCAGGCCAGGATGATCGCGTCGTACTCGCGGTTGTCGAGCTTGGCGAGGCGGGTGTTGACGTTGCCGCGCAAGGGTTCCACCGCCAGGTCCGGACGCAGCGCGCGCAGCTGCGAGGCGCGGCGCAGGCTGGCGGTGCCGACGACGGCGCCGCGCGGCAGATGGTCGAGGCTCTCATGGACATTCGAGACGAAGGCGTCGCGCGGATCCTCACCGGCCAGCAACGCGCCCAGCGTCATGCCGTCCGGCAGCTGCACCGGCACGTCCTTCATCGAATGCACGGCGAGGTCGGCGCGGCCTTCCATCATCGCCACTTCGAGCTCCTTGACGAACAGGCCCTTGCCGCCGGCCGTGGCCAGGGACTGGCCGAGCAGGCGGTCGCCGGCGGTGCTCATCGGCAGCAGTTCGACCTCAAGCCCCGGATGCGCTGCGCACAGGCGCGCTTTCACATGCTCGGCCTGCCAGAGGGCGAGCGGACTGCGGCGGGTGGCGATGCGCAGGCTGCGCGAATTCATGTAATGGCGACCTTGAACGACGGGCGGCGTGCAGGAAGTCCGGACGACGTTTATTCGCCGTGTGAACTTTCGGTGATGAAACGACGGACCTCGGCCAGGCGGCGCCGCGACACCGGCAACAGGTTATGGGCGTGACGCAGTCGCAACCAGTGATGCTCGTCCTCACCACGACCGCGCTCCAGTGCCTGGATGAAGCGCGTGGCCACCAGCGCTTTGCGGTGCACGCGCAGGAACCAGGGTTCGAAGTCCTGCTCCAGGGTTTTCAGTGACTCCTCGATCAGCACCTCGCCATGCAGATGGTGCACGGTGGTGTATTTCTGATCGGCCAGGAAGTAGACGATGTCATCGGCCGGCACGCGGATCAGGCCGTCGCGTGTGGTTGCCAGCACGAACTCGCGCTTGGGCCGGTCGCCGGGCTTGGCTTCACCGCCAGGGCGTTGCGCGCGACTGGGACGCCGCACCTTGACCATCGCGTCGCGCAGTTTTTCCTTGCGAATCGGTTTGAGCAGATAGGCGGTCGCCGCGGTGTCGAAAGCCGACAGCGCATGCTCGGCGTAGGCCGTGGTGAAGATCACGGCTGGCGGCACGTCCTCCTCCGATAGCTGCCGCGCTACCTGCAGACCGTCCATGCCGCCCATGCGGATATCCAGGAACACCAGATCGGGCTGTTCCTCGTCGATCAGTTCCAGAGCGGATTCGCCGTCGCCGGCCTCGCCGACCACGTCATAGCCCGGGAACTCCGTCAGGAGGCGGCGCAGGCGTTCACGCGCCAAGGGTTCATCATCGACGATTACAACTCTCATGCTTGGTATCCGGACTTTCCTGCGTCCACTATCGGTAAACGCAGCCGGGCGCGAAACACGCCCTCGCTGCGATCCAGCGCCAATGTTGCGCCCTCACCGTAAATCAGGCGCAGGCGCTGGGCAATGTTTTCGACCGCCGTACGTGAACCGGTGTGGCCCGGTTCGTCATCGGGCGGCAGGGGGTTTTCAACATCGATCAGCATGTGGCGTCCGTTGTCCTGGGCGCGCACCGCGATGGTTGCGGCGCCGGCCACCTTGGCCACGCCGTGATAGACCGCATTCTCCACCAGCGGCTGGATCGTCAGCAGCGGAATCTGCGCGTTCATCAGCGATTCCGGTACGTCCCAGTCGGCGCCGAGGCGTGCGCCGAGCCGCGTCTGTTCGATGCGAAGATATTTGCGTACCAGGTCCAGCTCCTCGTGCAGCGGCACCAGCCGGTGGCGCGTGTCCAGGCTCACGCGGAACAGGTCGGCGAGATCCTCAACCATCATCTCCGCCGCCGCCGGCTTGATCGGGAACAATGCCGCCAGACTGTTGAGGCTGTTGAACAGGAAGTGCGGCCGGATGCGCGCGTGCAGCGCCTGATAGCGCGCCTCGCCTTCGGCCGTGACCTGATTGCGCCACTGATCGCGCGCCCAGAAGTAGCGCAGCATCATCAGGCCGACGATGGCGCTGATCGCCAGATTGCGCAGCACGAACTGATAGCGCGTTTCGCCGGACAGAAACATCTGGTCGATTGCGAGTTGCGCCAGCCGGTAGCCGAGATCGCTGACGATCGTCGTCACCGCCAGAATCAGACCCCAGCTCACGAAGAACACGATCTTGGGGCGGGCCAGCAGCAACCAGCGCCGCGCGAGGCACAACACGCCGGCCACGCTGATGCCGAGCCATTGCAGATACAGCGAGATCAGCATGAAGCGCGCCGGAAACAGCGAGGCGTCGGCCGGGCCTGCCAGCGTCAGCACCACGGCGACCAGTTCCATCAGTACCATCAGCGTGAGCAGCGACCGCCACTGACAGAAGTTCGGGATCAGGCCCTGCAGATCGATCGACGGCTGGCTGGTGCTCACGTTGATGATATTTGGCTCTTGGGTCGTACTTCGACGCGACGCGGCGTCGCTCCCGGTTGCGCGGACTATATTGGAGCCGGCCCGGGTGCGCGAACCACCACTCCGTTCCGCCGTCTATCCGTCCCCACGCGCCCTCTATACTACGGCCCCAAATTTGAAGGTTGGATGCATGAGCCAGGATTCACAGGACGGCAATCGCAAACTCTGGGGCGGACGCTTCAGCGAATCCACGTCCGCACTGGTCGAGCAGTTCTCCGAATCGGTGAGCTTCGACCAACGACTGTACCGTCACGACATTCGCGGTTCGCAGGCGCACGCGCGCATGCTCGAGCGCGTCGGCGTGCTGGCGAACGGCGAGGCGCAGGTCATCGTCGACGGGCTCGACGCCATTCTTGCCGACATCGAAGCCGGTCGCTTCGAATGGAAGACCGCGCTTGAAGACGTGCACATGAACATCGAGTCGCGGCTGACAGAGAGCATCGGCGAACTCGGCAAGAAACTGCATACCGGGCGCAGCCGCAATGATCAGGTCGCCACCGATATCCGCCTCTATGTGCGCGACGCCATCGACGCACTGGTGGCGGACATGACGCGCCTCGCCGACGCCCTGCTGGATCTGGCCGAACGCGAGGCCGATTCGATCATGCCGGGCTTCACCCATCTGCAGATCGCGCAGCCGGTAACCTTCGGCCATCACATGCTGGCCTGGCGCGAGCAGATCCTGCGCGACCGTGCGCGCTTCATCGATGCGCGTCGCCGCACCAACGTTCTGCCGCTGGGCTCGGCTGCGCTGGCCGGCACGGTCTACCCGATCGACCGCGAGTACGTCGCCGAGCAGCTGGGCTTCGACGGGGTGACCGAGAATTCGCTGGACGCCGTTTCGGACCGGGATTTCGCGATCGAGTTCTGCGCCGCCGCCAGCCTCACCCAGGTGCACCTGTCGCGCTGGAGCGAGGAACTGATTCTGTGGGTCACGCCGATGTTCGGCTTCATCCGCCTGCCGGACCGCTACTGCACCGGTTCCAGCATCATGCCGCAGAAGAAGAACCCGGACGTGCCGGAGCTGATCCGTGGCAAGACCGGTCGTGTGATCGGTGATCTGCAGGCCTTGCTGGTGCTGATGAAGGGCCAGCCGCTGGCCTACAACCGCGACAATCAGGAAGACAAGGAGCCGCTGTTCGACGCGATCGACACCGTGTCCGCCTGCGTGCGCCTGTATGCAGACATGTTTCCGCACATCAGCGTGAACCGCGAAATCTGTCGCGAAGCCGCGTTCAAGGGCTATTCCACCGCCACCGATCTGGCCGACTATCTGGTGCGCAAGGGGCTGGCCTTTCGCGACGCGCATCACGTGGTCGGCGCCGCCGTGGGGCACGCCGTGGAACAGGGCTGCGACCTCTCGGAACTGCCGATCGACACCCTGCGCGGCTTTTCGGCCCTGATCGGTGAGGACGTGTACGCGGTGCTGACCGTGGAAGGCTCCGTCGCCGCGCGTGACCACATCGGCGGCACCAGTCCACGACAGGTACGCGCCGCCATCGCGCGGGCGCGTGCCGCCGGATAAGCCCAGCCGCCAGCCTGTCCCCGAAGCGGCCGTCGGCTGCTATCGGCACGCCCCAGGTCTGGCCTACACTCGGTCGACCATACGCCAGGTTTCGAAGGACGCTGTGCCATGAAAATTGCCGGCCCGGAAGAGGGGGGCATGCCGATGCCGGCCGAAGCACCCGCGGTTCGGCCGGTCAACGACGCGGACTATCGCCTGATGGTCGATTCGGTGCTCGACTACGCGATTCTCCTGCTGGACCCGGAGGGTCGCGTCCTGAGCTGGAACGCG
The DNA here is from genome assembly GCA_022599775.1 of Gammaproteobacteria bacterium. GTDB lineage: Bacteria > Pseudomonadota > Gammaproteobacteria > Nevskiales > Nevskiaceae > Banduia. Next base: position 12,478 of record JAHZLQ010000013.1, on the reverse strand, counting down.
GGGGCCCGGCAGATGAAGGGCTACGAGGCGGCCGAGGTCATCGGCAGGCACTTCTCGATGTTTTATCCGTCCGACCTGCTGGATGTCGATTGGCCGCAGCGTGAGCTTGATGCGGCACGTGTGCAGGGACGCTTCGAGGACGAAGGCTGGCGGCTGCGCAAGGACGGCACGCGCTTCTGGGCGAATATCGTACTCACGCGCCTGATCGATGCCGACGGTGCGCTGCGCGGTTATTCAAAGATTACGCGGGACCTCAGCGAGCGGCGGCGGCAGGAAGAACTGTTGCGCACGAGCGAAGAGCGTTTCCGGCTGATGGTGGAGGGAGTCAAGGACTACGCCATTTTCATGCTCGATCCGGATGGCATCATCTCCAGCTGGAACGCCGGCGCCAGGCTGAACAAGGGCTACGAGGCCGAGGAAATCATCGGCCAGCATTTCTCGGTATTTTATCCCCGCGACGTGGCCGAAAGCGGCTGGCCGGCCGAGGAGCTGCGCCGCGCGCTCGCGGATGGGCGTTTTGAGGACGAGGGCTGGCGCGTGCGCAAGGACGGCTCGCGGTTCTGGGCCAGCGTGGTGATCACCGCGGTGCGCGACCACAGCGGCCGGCACATCGGTTTCGCCAAGGTCACGCGCGATCTCACGGAACGGCGCCGGATCAGCGTGCTCGAAGAGGAAGGGCGCCGCGTCACGACCTTCCTCGCGATGCTGGGCCACGAACTGCGCAATCCGCTGGCGCCGATCGTCAGCGCGCTGACGATCATGGAGATGGAATCCATCGAATCCGAGACGCTGCGCATGACACGGGACGTGATCGCGCGGCAGGTCGATCAGATGCGCCGCCTGATCGACGACCTGCTCGACGTCGGCCGCATCACCAGCGGCAAAGTGCGTCTCGACCTGGTGCCGCTGGATTTGCGCGACGCGACCCTGGAGGCGATCGAAGCATCCGAGCCTTTGATCCGGAGTCGCTCGCATACGCTCGACGTGGATATCGAGTGTCCCGAACTCTGGGTCCGGGGCGACCGCACGCGTATCGCGCAGATCATCGGCAACCTGCTCACGAACGCAGCCAAGTACACGCCGCCCGGTGGGCGCATCGCCGTGAGCCTGCGCGAAGCCGGCCCGAACGCGGAACTGTCCGTCGGTGACAACGGCATCGGCATTCCGCCGAAGCTGTTACCGCAGCTGTTCGATCTGTTCGTGCAGGGTGAACAGGATGTGGCGCGCAGCGAGGGCGGGCTGGGGCTGGGACTGAGCCTGGTACAGCAACTGGTGGCACTGCACGGCGGCGATGTCGCCGCCTACAGCTCCGGGCACCCCGGCAAGGGCAGCGAATTCATCGTGCGGCTACCCACCACCGAGCGGCCGTCCGGGACGGACGCAGTATCGCGCGAACGCCCCGGGGCGGCCGCGCTGCGCAGCATCCTGGTGGTCGACGACAACCGCGATGCGGCGAAAACGATGGCACTGCTGCTAGAGCGTATGGGTTACCGCACCGACGTGGCCTACGACGGCCCCGCTGCGCTCGAGGCCGTCAACACCGGCGCGCCCGATCTGGTCATTCTTGATATTGGCCTGCCCGGCATGAGCGGTCTGGAAGTCGCCCGACACATCACCGCGCAGGTCGAACGCCCGCCGAGGCTGGTTGCTGCCACCGGTTACGGACAGGACCAGGATCGCGAGGACAGTGCGGCCGCCGGCTTCTGCGCGCACCTGACCAAGCCGCTGCACGCCGACGAGCTCGCGCAGCTGCTCGACTCGCTGTTCGGCGGCGCGCCGGATGGCGTCTACAGACCAGCGCCATAGCCGCCGGGGATCGAATCGTTCTCCGGGCATTCAGCGCCGGCCCGCCCACCGCTTCTTCAGCTCCGCTCCCGCATCGTTCGCCGATGCAGACGCTTCAAGGCCACCAGCGAATCCGGATGGGCGTTGAGCCGCGCCGGCCCCAGGGACTCCCAGCGCTTGATCGTGGGGCCCGTGACGTCCAGTTTCATGCCGAAGGCGGACATCGACAGGCCGAGCCGCTCGCGCAGGGCGGCGACGGCGTCGCCGGTCGGGATGAATTCGGCGGCGGTGCGTTTGGCCGCCTTGCCGGCGGGTGCTGCTGCGGCTTTCTTTTTGACCGCCTGGGGCGGCGCCGCCGGGGTTTCGTCGAATTCGACGCCGAAGATTGCGCCGAGCTGATCGGCGGCCAGCGAGCCGTCCGCGCCGGTATCGCCGGCATCGCCGGCGGCCGGGGCGGTAAAGCCGGAATCGATCAGTTCGGCGGCGTCCACGCCGCGCAGTTGGAACAGCAGTTCCGGCTGATGGTCCAGGCGATTGCCGATGCCGTACAGCGCGGCGGCCACGTGCTTGCACATTTCGGCCCAGTCCGGGCAACTGCAGCGGAGCTTCATTTCGCCGGGCTTCGGGAACAGGCCCTGTTCCCGGTTGGCGACGGCACGCATCACCGGCTCCGACAGCCGCCCCTGCAGCAGCGCCAGCAGCGACTCGATTTCGCCGGCGCATCGGCTCTTGAGCAGGTCCCAGGCCGCCGGGCCGAACGGCGTGATGTCGATTTCAACGCGGTACGTCTCGCTGCCGATCACGCGTGCCTCGATTCGGCCCGATTCGATCCGAAGGTCGCAGACGGCGTTGTTGCGGACATAGCTGCGTCCGCGCGGCAGGCGGTTCTCGAAGTCCGAGAACGATTCCAGGTGCCGGCACCAGCCCTTGCCCCAGAAGCTTCGGGCGATGCTGCGGCCTTCGATACGCACCGGCTGCATGTCGCCAATGCGCTTGGCCAGTTTCGCGGTCTGGCGCTCGGCTTTGGCGCGCCGCTCGGCGACCGGTACATAGGGTTTCCACGGTCCGAATCCGTATGACATGAGCTTTCCTACATCAGGGCGCGGTTGACATCGAGACGCACCAGCTCCAGCAACTGCTCATCCGGAAACTCGCTCAGCCTGACTTCACCACCGCCGGTCAGCAGTTCGTCGGAGAGCTTCTGCTTGTCGGCGATCAGCGTGTCGATACGCTCTTCGATGGTACCGCGCGTGACGAACTTGTGGACCAGTACGTGGCGCTTCTGGCCGATGCGAAACGCGCGGTCGGTGGCCTGGTTTTCGACGGCGGGGTTCCACCAGCGGTCGAAGTGGATCACGTGGTTGGCGGCGGTGAGGTTGAGCCCGGTGCCGCTGGCCTTCAGCGACAGCACCAGGAACGGCGGGCCGTCCGCGGCCTGGAAGCGGTTCACGATGTCCTGGCGCGCGCGCACCGCGGTTGCGCCGTGCAGGCTCAGCCCCGGCCGGCCGAAGATGCCGGCCAGATGCTGCGACAGCGGGTCGATGATTTCACGGAACTGCGTGAACACCAGCACCCGGTCCTGGCGCTCCGCAAGTTCCTCGCAAAGCTCCGCCAGACGCTGGAACTTGCCGCTGGCGGCCGGCTCGAATGTGCCGTCGCCGCTCAGCTGGCTGGGATGGTTGCAGACCTGCTTGAGACGCATCAGGGTCTGCAGCACGAGCCCGGAGCGGGCGATGCCTTCGGCGGAGTCGAGCGCGCGGGCGAGGTTTTCGACCACCTGCTCGTAGAGCCGCGCCTGCGGCCTGGACAGGGTGCAGAACTGCGGCGTCTCGGTCTTGGGCGGCAGGTCGGCGATGATGCTGCGGTCGGTCTTCATGCGCCGCAGGACGTAGGGCGAGATCAGTTGCCGCAACGGCGCGTAGCTTGGCTCCGGGCCTTCGCCGAGACGCTTGGCGAAGGTCTTGAAGGTAGTGGCGTTGCCGAGCAGGCCGGGATTGATGAAGTCGAACAGCGACCACAGATCGCCAAGCCGGTTCTCGACCGGCGTACCGGTCAGGGCGATGCGCGCCTGCGCCTTGAGCGCCTTGACCGCCTTGCTCTGCCGGGTTTCGGGGTTCTTGATCGCCTGCGCTTCGTCCAGGATCACCAGCTGCCAGTCCACGCCGCGCAGCCAGGGCTGGCGGTGCAGCATCGAATAGGTGGTCACGGCCAGCTCGCAGGCGCCGAGCAGGGCCGGGGTTTCGGCGATGCGGGCCAGTTCGTCACGCGCGGCTTCCGCCGGATGCAGGAACTGCAGTTTCAGTGACGGTGCGAAACGCTGCGCCTCGGCACGCCAGTTGCCGAGCAGCGAAGCCGGCACCACCAGCAGCGAGGGCCTCGCGGCCGTGCCGCGCAGGCTCAGCAGCAGCGCCAGCACCTGCACGGTCTTGCCCAGGCCCATGTCGTCCGCGAGGCAGGCACCGAGCCCCAGCCGGCTCAGAAAATGCAGCCAGTTCACGCCGTGGCGCTGGTATGGGCGCAACTGCGCCTTGAGGTCGCGATCGGCGTCCGGAGCCTGCAGGCTCGAGGGTTCGCGCAGTTGCGCCAGCGTGCTGCGCAGCGCCGGACCGGCTTCCACGAAGCTCCACTCGCGCGCCTCGGCAGCGCCGTCGTCGCGCAGGTCCACCGGCGCGCCGGCCAGCAGGCGCATGCCCTCGATGAAGCCGATTTCACCGGCGCGCGCCTGCCGTTCGACGCCGCGCCAGTGATCCAGGGCCTGCTGCAGACGTTCGTGATCGACTTCGACCCAGCGGCCCTTGAACAGCACCAGACCATCGTCGCCGCGCAGCAGGGCCTCGAGGTCCGCCGCGCTCAGCTTCTCGTCGCCCAGCGCCAGACTCAGATCGAAATCCAGCACGGCGTCCAGGCCCAGCGCCGCGCCCTGGCGCTGCTCCACGTTCAGCTTCACCTGCGGCCGCGGTCGGGTTTTCCACCAGTCCGGAATGCGCACCGTGAGGCCGCAATCCTCGAGCTGTGGCACGCTTTGCAGCAGACGGTAGGCGGCCGGCGGCGCCCAGGCGCGCGGGCGGTAGATGTCGCCGCTGCCCATCAGCTCGCGCAGCCACGGCAGGCGCTCGGAGGCCTGCTGCAGGGGTGTCAGCAGGCGCAGCAGGGCGGCGCGGTTGCGTGCCCCGGCGTACTGTTCCAGCGCCTTGCCGAGCGGCAGATGGCGCGGGCGACCGGCCTCGCTCAGGCCGCTGGTGTAGGTGGCCATAAACGCGAACGGCCTCTCCGGATCGGCCTTGTTCTCCGCCAGATGCAGACACACCCGGCCGACTTGGCGCCACTTCGGCGCGCGCTTCTCCATGAAGCGTCCCGGGCCGCCGTCCGCCTTCAGCGTCTGCTGCACCCACCCGTCCAGCGCCTGCCAGATCGCCAGCAGCAGCTCGGCGGACAGGTACTCGCCGCCGGACAGCGGTGGCGCGCCGAGTATCCAGCCGTCGAGCTGGGCCGGTGCTGGCGGCGGCACACCGGTATCGCCGGTATCGGCGGCATCCGGCGATACATGGCACAGGAGTGTCAGATAGGTTGCCGAAATACCCTGCCAGTAGCGCAGGCCGGGCCAGGCGAGCGTCGGCGGCCGGCGTGCGGCCAGCAGAAACAGCCCCTCGCGCCAGTTCGAGTTGAAAGTGCCGGCGATATCCCTGTCCGGGAACTCGGTGCCGGGCTCGGCGGATTCGAGCCAGTGCAGTTGCGCGGCCGGGGAAAGCTGGATTTCGGGCATGGTCGCCAGTGTATGGCGGCACTTTCAGATGTGCAGCACCTCGGAGGAAGGTCCGAGACGGCTCCATCTTTTCGCCGCCGCATGCTCCCGGCCAACGATCACGATTCGGCTGTCAGCCGCGGCCGCGCAGGTGGGTGCGCAGCCAAGCCAGAAGGTTGGCCGCCACCTGTTCGCGATTGGTCTCGTGCAGCAGCTCGTGGCGGGCGCCGGGATAGATGCGCACCGTCACATCCTGCACGCCGGCCTTGCGATAAGCGCTTGCCAGACGCCGTGGGCCGCTGGCGCCCTGGGATACCGGATCGGCGCCGCCGCCCATCAGCAGCAATGGCAGGTTCGGATCCACCGGCCGCAGGCGGCGTGGTGAATTCAGCGATGAGCAGGCCGCCAATAGGTCCGCCCACAGCGCGGCGGTCACGCGAAACCCGCAGGCCGGATCGGCGATATAGCGATCGACCTCTTCGGGGTCCCGCGACAGCCAGTCGAAGGCCGTGCGGTTCGGCCGGAAGCGGCGATTGAAAGCGCCAAACGTCAGCGCCTCACCGAGCGCGCTGGGATGGCGCGGCCCCTTGATCGCGACCTCGGCGCGCAGCAGCGCCAGGCCGATGGCACGCAGCGGACCCAGGCTGCCGGTGGTCGCCGACAGCACCACGCCGGCGAGGTCGCGGCTTTGGTCGAGCAACAGGTGCTGCACCAGGAAGCTGCCCATGCTGTGGCCGAGCATGAACAGCGGCAGGCTGGGGTGCTGCTGACGCAGGCGATCCTTGACCGCCTCGACGCTGGCCAGCGCGAAGTGCCAGCCCTGGCGATCGGCAAAATGCCCGCGCGTATCACCCTCGGCGATGCACTCGCCGTGGCCCGGCAAATCCTGCGCATAGACGGCAAAGCCGGCGGCGGCGAGCGTGTTGGCGAGGCGGGCGTAGCGCGCGCCGTGCTCGGACATGCCGTGGACGATCTGCACCACGGCCACGGGGTCGCCCGGCGACCACTCGTGCACGTGCAGATCACGCCCCCGCCAACGAATCAGCATCGATCGACTCTCCCCCGTATCCGGCCGGATCGGCCCATTCCGACGGCTTCGCCTGCGGCGAACTGGCCGTATCATTTCCTGAATCGGTGCCGTCGCTGGGATCGACAATAAAAACAGTGCCTTATTCTATTCGAACAGGGTGCGGACTTGCGCGATCAGCCGCGAACACTTCGAATCAGGTTTCGAGCCGGCTTGGATTGCGAGTTCGATCCGCATCAACTCGACGCTGCAGACACAGGACCGGGCACACTGTCCCGGCATTACGGAGGAGGACATCAACGTGACGGCGATACTTTCGATCGACCAGGGCACTACCAGTACTCGCGCCATCGTATTCGACCGCGAGGGCCGCAAGCTGGGCACGGCACAGCGTGAACTGGAACAGTCCTATCCCGATTCCGGCTGGGTCGAGCATGATCCCGAGCAGATCTGGCGCGACACCGTGGAATGCCTGCGCGGCGCGCTCGCCGACGCCGATCTCAAGGTGGGCGATATCGCCGCCTGCGGCATCACCAACCAGCGGGAAACCACCGTGGTCTGGGACCGCAAGACCGGCAAGCCGATCTATCCCGCGATCGTCTGGCAGGACCGGCGCACCTTCGAGTGGTGCAAGCAGCGCAAGTCGGACGAGCGCGATGCCTGGATCGCCGACCGCAGCGGCCTGTTGCTGGACCCCTACTTTTCGGCGACCAAGCTCGGCTGGATACTCGACAACGTGGACGGCGCACGCGAGCGCGCCGAAAACGGCGAACTGGCATTCGGCACCATCGACTGCTGGCTGATCTGGAACATGACCGGCGGCGAACGCCATGTCACCGACGCCACCAACGCCTGCCGCACGATGCTGTTCAATGTGCGCACGCAGGACTGGGACGACGAGCTGCTGGAGTTCTTCGGCGTGCCGCGCGCGCTGTTGCCGGAGGTGCTCGACAGTGCCGCCGAGTTCTGCCGCATGGATGCCGACATTCTCGGTGAGCCGCTGGTGGTCGGCGGCGTCGCTGGCGACCAGCAGGCCGCGACCATCGGTCAGGCCTGTTTCGAACCCGGCATGATCAAGTCCACCTATGGCACCGGCTGCTTCATGGTGCTCAATCTCGGCAAGGACTTCGTGCGTTCCGAGCACCGCCTGCTGACCACCACCGCCTATCGCCTCAACGGCGAAGTCACCTACGCCCTGGAAGGCAGCATCTTCATCGCCGGCGCTGCGGTGCAGTGGCTGCGCGACGCGGTGAAGCTGATCGAACACGCCGCCGACACCGAAGATCTCGCCAAGTCGCTACCGGACAATCGCGGTGTCTATCTGGTGCCGGCCTTCACCGGGCTCGGCGCGCCGTACTGGGACCCGGAAGCGCGTGGCGCGATCTTCGGACTGACGCGCGATACCGGCTTTGCACACATCGCGCGCGCGGCACTGGAATCGGTCTGTTATCAGACACGCGATCTGATCGAAGCCATGGGCAAGGACGCCAAGCCGCCGCACGAACTGCGCGTGGACGGTGGCATGGTCGTCAATGACTGGCTGACGCAGTTCCTGACGGACACGCTGAAGATTCCGGTCGAACGCCCCGAAGTGGTTGAAACCACCGCGCTCGGCGCCGCGTTTCTGGCGGGTCTGCACGTTGGGGTCTACGAATCACTCGATGAAATCGCCCAGCTCTGGAAGGTCGAGCGACGTTTCGAGCCGTCGCAGTCGCCGGACCAGGCGGACGCCAACTACACCGGCTGGCTCAATGCCGTGAAACGGGTCCGCACCGCCACCTGACAGCGGTGGCGGGCGGTGCCACGCGGCCTGCGTCTCAGTCCACGTACAGCGCGTCGACATTGACCTTGCGCACGCCCTGGATCTTGCGGGCGAGCTCCACGCTGCGATAGACCATCGGCACGGATTCGACCTCGCCCGACAGGATCACTTCGCCGCGATAGGTCTTCACCTCGATCGGCAGCGTCGGCACGACCTTGGCGTCCTGCAGCAAGGTCTGCTTCACCTGCTCGGAAATCTGCAGGTCGTTGTTCGGCAGGTCGGCGTCATACACCGCCGCCACAGCCGGGCCGGCGCACATTGCCAGGGCGAGGCCGATTACGGCGAAAGGCTTGCGTAGGGAATGGATCTTGTTCATGTCGTACTCCTGGTGAGGGCCTGGGGGGAGACCTGTTCAGCACGGACGGGTTCAGCCCGCCTCACGTCATTACGCAGCCGCCGCCGCTGCGGATGCAGTGCCGTACAGCGCCTCGATCTCCACCAGCAGCTCGCGGCGACAGACATCGCCCTCCAGCACCCACAGCGGAACGGCCGTTCCGAACCGCTCGCGGACACGCTGCGCAACACGGGCCGCGTCGCGCGCGCGGCGCACATAAACCGTCAAGGCCCGGGCCACCATCGCCTGCGCATGCCCGGCACGACGCCCGGCTTCGGCGGCCAGTACGGACAGATTGCGGTGGATTTCGTCGAGCTGTTCCAGCACATCGCCGGCATGCAGGCTACGGTGTCCGACGATGCTGGCGGTACCGGACACGTACAAGTGATCGCCGCCACGGCGGTGGTGCAGCGTCGCGCGCGAGAAGCTCGGGCTGCGCGGGCCGTATTCGCGCGGATAGCGAAAGGCGCTGGTCTGGCGCGGATTCTCGATCTGGATTCCGCCTTGGCGTGCAGCCAGCCACACCAATTGCAGGCCGCGCGCATGCGTGCCGATGGCGGTCGCCGCCGGCAGACGCGCCTCGACGCCCCGCGCCAGTTCCCAGGCTTCGTAACGGCCCAGCGCGAAACGTCGGTAGCGTTCGTGGTCGCCCTCGCCGTCCGTGATTCCGGCCATGAAGTTCCACACGCGCAGTAGCGCCGGATAGTCGCTGGCGGCCTGGAACGTCGCGATGTGTCGATAGGCCTTGGCGGCCAGCGCCTGCCAGTCGCCGTCAGCCGGGTCGTCCAGATGCAGGCGTGCCAGCAGCACTTCGCCGTTGTCCACACACTCGACACCTGCGATACGGCGACGCCGTACCGGCGTTTCGCTCGACCAGGTTTGTGTGTCGGGCCCGGACAGCACCCGCAGCGGAATCGCGATCGCCTGCGCCGAACGTGCCTCAGCGGCGCCGAAGCGCCATTGTGCGAGGCAATGCGTGCCGTGCGGCGTCTCGTGTTCGGCGCTGATGTGAAACGGGGGATTCATTGCCGCGCATTGTAAGCGCAGGCGCCGTGATCGCGGCCGAGCGGTCTGCTGACATTCTGTGTCAGGGTGGGCGAGCGAAGATGCGCGCTCGACTCCGCCTCGATCGCCCGCAACAGAGGAGCAAAGCCATGATGATGGGACTGCGCACCGCGATTTATCCGACCCCCGATCTCGCCGCCGGCAAGGACTGGTACGGCCGCGTCTTCGGCGTGGCGCCGTACTACGATGAGCCGTACTACGTCGGTTTCGAGATCGGCGGTTTCGAACTGGGCCTGATCCCTGACCGCCAGCCTGGCGTCGACGGCGCCGAAGTCTATTGGGGCGTGGACGATGCGGACGCCGAGTACGCGCGCCTGCTGTCCTTGGGGGCGAGCGATCTCGATCCGGTTCGGGAGGTCGGCGAGGGCGTGCGCGTTGCCAGCGTGCTCGATCCCTACGGTAATCGGCTGTCGATCATTCAGAACCCCCTGTTCGATCCGAAGAAGGTGGCCTAGCCAGACGATGCGTCGCGCCGACCGGCTGTTCCAGCTCGTTCAGTACCTGCGCGGCCGGCGTTTGACCACGGCCGCGCAGCTGGCCGAGCGTCTGGAGGTGTCGATACGCACGATCTATCGGGACATTCGCGATCTGTCGCTGGCTGGCGTACCGATCGAGGGTGAGGCCGGCGTCGGCTATCGCCTGCGTCACGACTATGAACTGCCGCCGCTGAGTTTCGACGCGATCGAACTCGAAGCGCTGGCGCTCGGTGCCAGGCTGGCGCAGAGCTGGGCCGGTCCGCAGTTGGCGCGGGCCGCAGAACTGGCCTTGGCCAAGATCGCGCAGGCCATGCCCACCGACAAGCGCATCGCGATGGAGCGTTCACCGCTGTTTGCACCGCGCTTCGGCGAGCAGGGCCACGATGCCATGATCGACCGTTTGCGCGCCGCCATCGCCGAGCGGCGCGTGGTGTCATTGCGCTATCGCGACGAGGCCGGCCGCATTACCGAACGCCGCATCCATCCGGTGGGCTTGTTCTTCTGGGGCCAGGTCTGGTGCGCCGGCGCCTGGTGTGAGCTGCGCGAGGATTTCCGCAATTTTCGCCTGGACCGCATGCAGCAGGCGGATGTCGGCGAGGCGCGGTTCGAGGATCGCGAAGGCCGTCGTCTGGAGGATTTCCTGCGCGCGGTGCGCGCGGATTGAGCGCAGAAAGCGGGTAAGCAAGCCTTGATTCACCTGTCGTGGAGTACGCTGAGCGTCGAATTCTGCGGAGCCCCACATGCAAGCAGACGACAAGCGCAGCCTCAAGCCTGCGGACGCGCTCAAGCGCCGCAGCCGCGGCTGGTTGGTGATTTCGATCGGCCTGATCGCGATCGGCGCCGTGGCGGTTGCCCTGCCCCTGGTCGCCGGACTGGCGACCACGCTGCTGATCGGCTGGTTGCTGGTGCTGGCCGCGTTCGCGCACTTCGTGATCACTTTCGAGCCGCAACGCCTCGGCAGCCGGATCTGGCATGCGCTGGTCGCGGTGCTGTACGGGCTGGTCGGTACCTATCTGCTGCTGCATCCGAAAGCCGGGCTGATGTCGCTGACGCTGTTGTTCGCCGTGATGCTGATCGCTGCGGCGATTTTCCGGGTGGCCGCCTATTTGCGACTGCGCCCTCTGCGCGGCGCCGGCTGGCTGTTGCTGGATGCCTTGCTCAGCGTGGTGCTGGGTCTGCTGATCGGTTCGCAGTACCCGCAGAGCAGCGAATGGGCGGTCGGTATGCTGATCGGTGTGTCGATTCTCGCCAATGGGCTCAGTGGGCTGATGTTCTCGCTGGCGGCGCGGCGCTATGCCGAGTCGCTGGACGAACCCGACCATTCGGCATCACTCTGAGTTTCCGGACAACGCGGGAGATCCCGACATGAAACCATCAATCAAGCAGACCACGCTCGTCGCTGCGCTCGTACTGATGCTTGGCGCCTGCGCCAGCAAAGGGCCGATCGTCGACACTCAGGGCGTGGACATGAGCCGCTACGACCAGGATCTGGCGCAGTGCGAGACCTATGCGAGCCAGGTCAACACCGGCGAGCAAGCCGGCAAGAGCGCCGCGGCGGGAGGGGTGCTCGGCGCGATCTTCGGCGCCATCGTCGGTGACAGTTCAACCGTGGCCAAGGGTGCTGGTGTCGGCGCCGTGGCCGGTGGTGCGCGCGGCGCGGCCGGCGGCGAGCGGGAGAAGGACCAGGTGGTCAAGACCTGTCTGCGTGGGCGCGGTTACAAGGTCTTGAACTAGCAGCCTGTCGGACTTGGAAACGTGGGCTGTCTGCTGCGTTCTGGCGTGGTTATTTTTTGACCGCGGTGATCTGGGCAGGATTTGCCCAGCGGGACGAAAAGCGGTTTGCGGGGCATGGAAACGGACCTTTCCTTCACTTTCTTCATCCGTTCAAGACCGCCATCCGCTTCAGGTTGAACGCCAGGCACACCAATCCCCATTCGGCCTTGACGTTCTTGATGCCCCGCACCAGGAATTGCCGGAAGCGCATCACCTGTTTGATGATGCCGAAGATGGGTTCGACCGTGCACTTGCGCAAGCCATAGGCGGCCTTGCCTTCGGGCGTGGCCAAGCGATGGCGCATCCGGTCCAAGGCCGTGGGATCGTCCGGCTTCACCGGTGGCGGCGCCAGACGACGAGAGAGCCAGCCCGAGTGCGCTTCACGCTTCTGGGCGATCAGCGGCGTGATCTGGGCAGCCTCGCAGGCGTCAACGTTGTGCTCACTGAAGTAGCC
>JAHZLQ010000012.1 GCA_022599775.1 Gammaproteobacteria bacterium | reverse complement strand
GCAGCGAGCCTACGGCGACTCTGGCTCCACCACCTGAATCTCGCCGATGAAGACCTCGCCCGGCGTGTGGTCACGTGCGTAGTCGATGGCGCCGACGACTTCGTCGATCGTGGGATTGGTGCGGATGCGCAGCAGCTTGCCGGCTCCCAGGTCGTCCGGGGACTTCATGGTTTCCCGGTTGGCATCGAAGATCAATGGCCAAAGCTGGGAGTTGCCGTAAATCTCCTTGCGTCCCGAGATTTGCCACAGCGTTTCGCCGCTGCGCACACGGTAGGCGCGCGCCGCGATCTCGAGTTCTTCCTTGAGTCCGCCGGCCAGTTCATAGGCGGTGCGGCCGTCGCCGCGCACGATCGCGTTCTCGATGTATTGCACGCGGCTCAACTGCAGATTGTCGAGCCCGGTGTGCGTGTAGATCTGGTCCAGTTCGGCGCGCGCCAGCGCGGTGTAGTAATCGTTCACGGCGAGGTCGGCGCGGCGCATGGTCTGGCGCGCGTAGTGCAGCGTGAGTGCGTCGTCGCCGCGCGCGGCGGCGTCCTCGGTCAGGCGCAGCAGTCCGTCCGCTTCGTTCCAGCCGGGGTGGCGCGTCTGCGCCTCGGCCACGCGTAGGCGCGCCTCGATCAATGCTGCCTGCGGGCGCGCGCCCAGCGTCGGCGGAATCGCCGTGGCGGCGGGGCGTGGTGGCGTACGGTTTGGCACGGCGGCCGGCGGCAGGGATGGCAGCGGTGCGGGCGCTTCGCGGCGCGGTGGCGGTTCCCGGCGCGCGGGGCCCGGTGTGCTGCAGGCCGCGCACAGCAGCGCCAGGGCCAGTGGCGCGAGAATTCGCGGCGTGGTCATCGGGTCGTGCAAATCGCGGAGCGCATGCCGGAAGTGTAGCCGAACACCGTTTGTGATCAGTGATTCGCAACTTGGTCCAAGCGTCAGACGGGGCCGCTGGTTAAACTTCGCCGATGACAGAAATCCTGGTGCTCTATTACTCCCGGCATGGCGCGGTGGCGGCCATGGCGCGTCACATCGCGCGCGGCGTCGATTCGGTGAGCGGCTGTGCCGCGCGCCTGCGCACGGTGCCGCCGGTATCCGCGCAAAGCGAGGCGACGCTGCCGGAGATTCCCGATGAGGGACCGCCGTACGCCACGCCGCAGGACCTGGAACAGTGCGCCGGTCTGCTGCTGGGCAGTCCGACGCGCTTCGGCAACATGGCGGCGCCGATGAAGCACTTCATCGATTCGACCTCCGGCCTGTGGATGTCCGGCAGTCTGATCGACAAGCCGGCGGCGGTGTTCACGTCCACCGGCACGATGCACGGCGGGCAGGAGAGCACGCTGCTGAGCATGATGCTGCCGCTGATGCACCACGGCATGGTCTTGCTGGGGCAGCCCTATAACGAACCGAGACTGTCGTCGACGCGCAGCGGCGGCACGCCGTACGGAGCCAGCCATGTCGCTGGCGTGGGGGCACCGCGCCCGCTTGACGAGGACGAGGCGCTGCTGTGCGAGGCCCTGGGCCGGCGCGTGGCGACCACCGCGCTGAGGCTGGCGCGATGAGTGCGCCGAAGCGCCTGAGCCTGTACGCATGGTGGTTGGCGGTGCTGGCGCAGCTGGGCTTGATGTTCGGTGCCGCCATCGGCTTGCCCGGCGGCTGGCTGATGGCGCTGGTGCTGGCCCTGCCGATGCCGTGGATGCTGCGCCGCTCGCGCTACGCGCATGCCGCCAACAGCCTGCTGATCGTGGTGGTGCTCGGTGCGCTGATGGTGTTTCTGGATCAGCCGGTGGCGCGCGCGCTGGCCTACGTCGGCGCGCTGGCGTTCACCGGCAGCGTGCTGTTCGTCAAGTGGAATGCGGTCGAACGTCGCGCAGAGCTTGGCGTACGAAAGGGATCGTGAGGCGGCGCTGTGCCTGCAGCGAAGCCAGGTCCAGTTCGTCCAGCACCTTGATCAGGCTGCCGCTGTCGCGCGGCAACTGCGTCAGTAGCCAGTGCGCGACCTCGGGCGGCAAAGACAAGCCTCGGCCCTGCGCGCGCTGGATCAGCAGCTGCTGACGAGCCGCATCGTCCAGTGGTGCCAGCGGATAGACCTCGGCCTGTGTCAGCCGGGTCTTGAGGTCGGGCGGAATTGCGTCGAGATTCGCGGGTCGATCGCGGCTGGCGATGACCGTGATACGCGCCGCCGCACGGCGCGTATCCAACACCCGCAGCAGCGCGAGACTGTGTTCGGGGCGTAGCCGTTCGAGTTCGTCGACCGCCAGCAGGTCCGCATCGACATAGGCGGCCAGCAATGCGCCGTCGACGTCGTCCAGCGGTGCGTAGGCCACGTCGCGGTCGCGCGCCTGCCATTGACGCAGCGCGGCCTGCAGCAGATGCGATTTGCCGGAGCCCGGGCCGCCGATCAGCAGCACGTCGCCGCGCGGTTCGGAGACGGCGGCCACCACGGCCTGATTGGGGCCGGGCACGAAGTTCTCGAAGCTGGCGTTGTCCGGCAGTCGCATCGACAACGGCAGCTGCATACTGCCGATCACGGTGCGGCGCTGTCTGTGTCGCGACGCGGCGCGTCGTCGCCAGGCGCCTCCGACATGGGGCCGTCATCGGTGCCGCCGTGATACCAGGACGAGGCCAGCCAGCGCTGTTTGGTATGCCGCAGCACCACGGCCACCGCTGCCGCCACCGGCAGTGCCAGCAGAATGCCGATGAAGCCGAACAGCTGGCCGCCGGCCATCACCGCGAAGATCACGGCGACCGGGTGCAGGCCGATGCGATCGCCGACCAGCAGCGGCGTGTAGACCATGCTTTCGAGCATCTGACCGACGCCGAACACCAGCGCGACCCACAGCAGCGGCAGCGGCGCCTGGGTCTGAACGAACATCATCGCCAGTCCCAGCAGAATGCCGGTGGCGGCGCCGAGGTAGGGCACGAAACTGACGAGGCCGGCGATCGTGCCGACCAGCAATGCCAGGTCGAGGCCCACCGCCCACAGGCCGAGGGTGTAGGTCACCGACAGTGCCAGCATCACCAGCAGCTGTCCGCGCAGGAAGGCGCCGAGTACGTTGTCGGTATCGCGCGCGAGTTGCGTCGCGGTGGGCAGCCAGCGGCGCGGGATGATGTCGGCGATCCAGGCCACGAGATCATCCCAGTCGCGCAGCAGATAGAAGGTGACGATCGGCACCATCAACAGGTTCACCGCAAACGCGATCAGCGCGCCGGAGGACTGGGAAATGCGGCCCCACAACTGCTGGACGAGGTCGCCGGCTTCGCGCCAGTGTTCGCGCACGATGTCCCGCAGACCGTTGGCATCGAGCTGCAGGTCCGGGGGCAGGGTGATGCCGAGGTGCGGCAGCGCGGTGTCCTGAATCCAACGCAGCGTTTCCGGCAGGTTCTGCAGCATCTGCACCAGCTGCTTTTGCAGCATCGGCACGAACAGCAGCAGCCCGATCAGCGACAGACCGGCGATCACCACGAAGACCACGCACACGCCCAGCGTGCGCGAAAGGCCAATCTTCTGCAGGCGGTCGACCAGCGGGTCGCCGATGTACGACAGACCGGCGCCGATCACGAACGGCATCATGATCGGAGACAGCAGATACAGCAGCACGCCGAACAGCAGCAGTCCCGCCAGCCAGGGCCAGCCGTTGGGCAGCAATGCACTTTGGCGGGGTGGGGAATTCATCGAGTGACTGTCGGGTGTCGGGCTCAGCGCGCCAGCGCGTACTGGGCCGGCGTGTGGGCGTCGCCATAGCGTTGCTGCCGCAGCAGGCCGCCGGTGGACAGCGCCAGCTCCAGCGCGCTCGGGCCGCCCTCGACCTGCAGCTTGAAGCGCACCACGTCGCCATTGCCGGCGGTCGGGGCCGCAGACCTCACGCTGCCGAGTCTGCGCAGGTGCGTGGCGACGCGCTGATAGTCCGCGAGGTCGTCGATACCGCTGACTTCGATTTCGATGGTCTCGGTCTGGCGCTGCGTGATCATGCCGGCCCGGGCCAGGGCGCCGCGCACGGCGTTGCCGTCGAAACGCGCACGCAGCAGGGTCTGCGGCGGCGTGCTCGCGGCATCGACCTCGAACGAGTAACTGAGCACGTACTGGCGGGCCTGCGACATCAGCTGCTCGCCCTCGTAGGTGCCGGCGGCGCCATAGCCGGCCTGTCGTTCGATCACCGATTGCATGGCGCTGCGCAGCGCCGAGGCCAATGCGGCGTCGCTCTGGTCCGGTGCCGGAATCAGCGCCTCGTAGGGTCCGAGCTGCGGATCGATCTGTGCGCCGGCCCCCAGGCTGGGGCCCGGATCGGCGGAAGAATCGAACTGTGCCAGCAGCGGAGCTGGGGCCATGGCGAGAGCCACGACGAGCAAAAGAGGGCGCATCGGCATCCAAAGGGCCATAGGGCAGGCGTTTGAACCTACAATATTACACCGCATCGAATTGACCTCCTCATGAATTCCAAGCCCCCGCTGAGCTATCGCGACGCCGGTGTTGACATCGACGCCGGCGACGCGCTGGTCGATGACATCAAGTCCATCGTCAAACCGACGATGCGCCCCGAGGTCATGGGTGGCATCGGCGGCTTCGGTGCGCTGATGCGCATTCCGGGCAAGTACCGCAAGCCGGTGCTGGTGTCCGGCACCGATGGCGTCGGCACCAAGCTGCGCCTCGGCATCGACAGCGGTCGGGTCGAGGGTCTGGGCGTCGACCTGGTGGCGATGTGCGTCAACGACGTGCTGGTCTCCGGTGCCGAACCGCTGTTCTTTCTCGACTACTACGCCACCGGCAAGCTTGACCGTGCCGTGGCCACCAGCGTGGTGCGCGGCATCGCGGAGGGCTGCCGTCAGGCCGGCGCTGCGCTGGTCGGCGGCGAAACCGCGGAAATGCCGGGCATGTACTCGGACGGCGATTTCGACCTGGCGGGCTTCTGCGTCGCCGTGGTCGAAGAAGATGCGATCATCGACGGCTCCAAGGTTGCGCCGGGCGACGTGCTGATCGCCCTGCCGTCCTCCGGGCCACATTCCAACGGCTATTCGCTGATCCGCAAGATTCTGGAGCGCGGTGGCCACGGCCTGGATGCGCCGCTGGGCGCGGCGAGCCTCGGTGACGCGCTGCTGGCGCCCACCCGAATCTACGTCCAGCCGGTGCTGGAACTGCTGGAAACGCAGACCGTGCACGCGATGGCGCACATCACCGGCGGCGGTCTCAGCGAGAATCTGCCGCGCGTGTTTCCTGACGGTTGCGGCGCGGCGATCGATACCGCGAGCTGGCAGTGGCCGGAGCTGTTCTCCTGGCTGCAGCAGGAAGGCAATGTCGCGGTCGAGGAGATGTACCGCACCTTCAATTGCGGGGTCGGCTTCGTGCTGGTGGTACCGCCGCAGGGGCTTGAGGCGACCTTGGAGCACTTCACGCGGCGCGGCCTGGCACCCTGGGTCATCGGGCAGATCATCGCGCACCCGCGGCAGGATGTGGTCTACAGCGAATCTGGCGCACAGTGAAGCGGGTTGTTGTTCTGGTGTCCGGCAGCGGCCGCAATCTTCAGGCCCTGCTGGACCACGCCGCGGCCGGCACGCTGGAGGCGTCCATCGTCGGCGTGCTGTCCAACCGGGCGGATGCCTACGCCCTGGAGCGGGCCCGCCTGGCGAATGTTCCGGCGATCTGCCTGCCGCACCACAACTACGCCGAGCGCGCCGATTTCGACCGCGCACTGGCCGATGCGGTGTCCGCGCTGGCACCGGACATCGTGGTCATGGCCGGGTTCATGCGTGTGCTCGGTGATGCCTTCCTCGAACGTTTCGCGGGCCGCATGCTGAACATTCATCCGTCCCTGCTGCCGCGTCACCCCGGCCTGCGCACCCATGACCGGGTTCTGGAAGCGCGCGATTCCGAACATGGCGCGACCGTGCATTTCGTGACGCCGGAGCTGGACGGCGGGCCCCGCATAATTCAGGGGAAGTTCAGGGTTCCGGCCCAACATACCGCCGCGATGCTGGCCGAAAAGCTCATGACCGAAATCGAGCTGCGCATCTATCCGCAAGCCGTGGCGTGGTTCGCGCGCGGTGAACTTGGACTCGAGGCGGGGCGAGTGAAGTTTCGTGGGGTTCCGCTCGACGCGCCGCTGAGTCTTCAGGATCTTGAGGATCCCTTTCGATGAAGCGTCTACTTCTTCCCCTTCTGCCGATCCTGCTAGCGCTGGGATTGCCTTTGAGCGCGTCGGCTACCAGTCTGCCGGAGTTCAAGGCGGTGTACGCCGCCGAATGGAAAGGCATCAAGCTCGGCGAGATCGTGATCCGCCTCACGCGCGAGCAGGGTGAGTGCTATCGCTACGAATCCGAGGCCAAGCCGGTGGCCCTGGTCCGCATGTTCTACGGCAAGCCGCAGGAAATCAGCCGTTTCTGCCTGGTCGACGGTGCGGTCGAGCCGCGCCAGTTCGTCTACGAAGCCGGCAAGGACAGCTTTCAGCTCGACTTCAACTGGAACGTCCACAAGGTGTTCGGGGGCGAGGGCGAACGCGATCTGCCGGACGATGCGCAGGATCGGCTCGGCATGCATCAGGCCGTGCGGCTGTGGGTGATCCAGCATGTCGACGATCCGCCCGAGGAGCCTTACGCCTTCACCGTGGTCCAGGACGACAAGATGGACAAGTACCAGCTTGCGCTACGTGATAAGGAAACCGTCGAGGTCCCGAACGGCACCTTCGATGCGGTGCGTCTGGAGCGCGTCGATCGCAAGGACCGCATCGCGCGGTTCTGGCTGGCCGAATCGCGCGAGTACATGCCGGTGAAAGTCGAAACCGGCAAGGATGGCGACGTGGAGCTGAAGATGTCACTGCGCGAGTTCAAGATGATCGAGCGCGAGCCTTCGGACACAGCTTCAGACGACGCCGGCTAGGAGCGTGGGCGGTAGGAACCGTGCAGGCGCGGCTAGGGTCTTTCGAGTCAGGTTGGATGGCGCGTTTAGCGGTGACCATCGGCCCAGAATCGGCGCCGCAGAGGGGAGGGCGCGTTTTTCCTCCCCCCACGTTCCTAGGACGCCAGGGCAGGTTCCGATCAGGCTGAAGGAGCGCTCGCGAACGTCACCGCTTCGAGCAGCGCCGCCAGGCCGGCCTGCTTCACCGCACTGATCCACTCGTGCCGGGCGACGAAGATCGAGCCCGTGAAGCTCAGCGCGTTCAGTGAAATCCGGATGTCGGCGTGGCGCCAGCACTCGGCGGTGCGCGGCACCACGAGCAGCCAGTCACGTGTCGCCAGCAGATTGTAGGGTGGCATGCGTGCTTGGTCCGGAAACAGACTGCAGCGGGCGCAGGCCGCCGTGTAAGCCTCCCGCAGTTGCGTGCGGGCGGATTCGACGCTGCCGAAGGCAGCACGATCCAGTGCGACGAAGGCGTGGACAAAATCGAAGGCCTTCAGTGTCTGCACGCCCGCTTGTCCGCGGGCGGAGGCGAACAGGCCCGCCAGCGGAATCGGCGCGTCCGCCACCAGCTGCAGGTGTTTGTGCGTTTGGCTGGCGCCGGCCGTGGTGCCGCCGTTGTAGAAGGCCAGTCCATCGAGCTGCACCATGCCGGTCGCCAGTGCGCAAAAATCGGCATCGTCCAGGGCCGCGGTCTGCTCGGCAAACTCACGGGTCACAATCAAGGTATGACGCGGCACCACCGGAAACTTGTTGAGCAGCATCACGTGGGTGTCGGCCAGATCGGCCACGTGGAGTTCGGATTCGTACGGCAGGAACGGATTGCGCGGCGTCTCGCCTTGTTGCGCTTTCTGATCGGCTTGCTTGTGCCGCAGGGTCGAGGCCCAGTGCACGACGTAGGGCAGCGTGCCACCCACGGCTTCGCTGCGCGTTTCCAATGCTTGCAGAGCGCCGCTGGCCGAGGCTTGCGCCACGGTGCGGTCGATCGCGCCGAGCAGATCCGGAGCGTGCTCAGGCGACGGCACGCGATGCACCTTCACGTTCGACGCGTTGCCGTTGCAGATAGTCGGCGAAATGCCGCTCCAGCCACATCCGTGGTCGTCCCCGCGGCCCCGCTTCGACGAAGCCGACATGGCCGCCGTGCGTACTGAGCTGCAGCGTCACGAACGGCGACAGCGCTTCGGCGCGCGGAATGATCTCGCGGACCATCATCGGATCGTCCTGCGCGTGGACGATCAGGGTAGGGCGGCGGATAGCCTGCAGATAGGGGCCGCAGGCTGCACGTGCGTAGTAGTCCTGAGCGTCGGCAAAACCATTGAGCGGCGCGGTGAAGCCATCGTCGAAAGTGAAGAAGTCCGGCGCGCTCAGCACCGCATCGAGGTCGATGGCCGACAGATCGACCCGACTCGCCTTGTGCCGGATCATCCGCCGCAGCGCGCCCAGCAGATGCGATTGATAGATTCTGGCGACGCCATGCCGCAGACGTTCCGCGCATTCGTAAAGGCTGAACGGCACGCTGGCCGCCGCCGCGAAATCGACCGGTGCCTGATCGCCTTCCTCCCCGAGCGCCTTGAGCACCACGTTGCCGCCCAGCGACCAACCGACCGTGGCGACGATGCCTTCAGGTTCGCGGCGCCGCAGCAGATGCCAGAGATGGCGCAGGTCGGCGCTGTCGCCGTGGTGGTAGCAGCGTGCCAGGCGGTTCGGTGATTCGCCGCCGCCGCGCAGCTGGAGTGCGCAGATGCGCCAGCCCAGGTCGATCAGCTGCAGCGCCAGGCCGCGCAGGTATTTGGATTCGAAGCCACCGGTCAGGCCATGCACCAGCACCGCGGTCGGCGCTCCGGTTTGCTCGGTTCCGGCCCAGCCCAGATCCACGAAATCGCCGTCATCGAGTTCCAGACGCTCGCGCCGCAAGTCCAGCGGCGGCGTTGGCCGCAGCAAGGCCGGCAGCATGGTCTGCAAATGGGGATTGCGCAGCAGCGGATGCGCCCGAAAGCCGGAATCCTGGATGCGGCCATGCGTGGCGGCGGCGGGCTGGCGTAGCGGTGTGGCGGGCGGCATTCGGCCATTAGAGCAGAGCCGGTGGTCCGTTCGCGAGTGTGAAATGGCGCAAGATCGGGACCGCGCAGCGCGCCGAATCCTTGTGGAATAGGGCTGCAATCATTACCGGTAAGCCGCATGAAAGCTCAGACCTTTGATCGCTATGCCCAGCGTATCGACGCTTCGATCACACTCCTGGCGCGCACCCTCGCCGAAACGGGCCAGCTTCCGAAACTGGATGATCTGGCGGCCGCGGCGCATTTCTCGCCGTTTCACTTCCATCGGGTCTACCGGGCCTTGACCGGGGAAACCGTGATGCAGACCGCCAACCGCCTGCGTTCCGCCAAGGCGGTACTGGCGCTGGCGCAGAACCGGTCGATCACGGTACTGGCGTTGGAGCAGGGCTTTGCGACGCCGCAGGCCTTCGCGCGCTGCTTCCGGCAGGCCACTGGCGTGTCGCCGACCCAGGCCCGGTCCGAAGAGGCGCGGCTGGAACTGTTGGCCGGACTGCTGCGTGGCCCGGCCTCGGCACGGCTGGAAATCCATCTGGCCTCCACCGATCCGTTCGAGGTGGTGACGCAGCGTCATGTCGGCGATCACAGCGGCCTCAACCAGACCTTTACCGAGCTGTTCAACTGGGCGGCGGGCAGCGAACTGCTGGACCGGCTCACGGGATTGTTCGGAATCGCCTGGGACGATCCGCGTGATACGCCAGCGCAGACCACCCGCTTCGACGCGGCGCTCGGTTTCGCCGGGCCGGTGGTGCCGCCGCCGGAGCATTCGATGCGGACGCTGCCCGGCCGCTGCCTGCGTGCCCGCCATATCGGCGCGTACGACGGCCTCTACGAACGGCTCGATGCCTTGTACCTGTTCGAGTTGCCGGCGCGCGGTCTGGAGCCGGGAGACGAGCCGGTCTATTTCGAATATCTGGACGATCCCGAGGAAGTTGCGGAAGACATCCTGCGCAGCGACATCTGCATTCCGGTGCGCAGCATTGAGCCCTGACGCCGGTTGCGGCGTGTGCTGCTTCTCGGAATCCTCATCTGCGGTTTGTAGACTCCGCAGGATGCAGCGACATGGTTGCGTGCATGCTTATTGCGTTCAATCCAGAACAATGGAGATTGTCTTGCCGACACTTCGGCCGAATATTTCGATATTCCAATCAAGAGGATATGCAGGATGAGCGACGGCAACGGGCCTCTGTCGGGACTGGCACGCAAGCTTCCCGGGCTGTCGTCATGGCTCGACGCCGGCGCGCCGGGACCGCTGCCGATCCGCATGCTCAATGCTGCGGGCCACCGTCTCGGTAACAGCTGGATCGGCCTGGACCCGGACGACATGGTCACGCGTGCGGAGCGCGCGACGCGCCTGTCCGATTGGGGAGACGACAAGTTCCGGGACGCATTGGATCGCCTGCTGGAATCGGCGCGCAGCGAGGCCAACCTCAACGCCATGGGCCGGCTGATGATCCGCAACTACGTGGGCCGCATCCTCGAAAACCGGCTCAAGGTGGAGCGTGATCTCAAGACGCATCCCTCGATTCTGTCCGAAGAAATCCGCCGGCCGGTGTTCATCGTCGGTCTGCCGCGTACCGGCTCCACGCTGTTGCAGCGCCTGCTGGCGCGCGATCCGGCGGTGCGCTCGCTGCAGACCTGGGAGACGATGTATCCGTCGCCGCCGCCCGAGCCCAGCACCTACGACTGCGACCCGCGCATTCCCTTGACCGACAAGCGACTCAAGATGCTGGACTGGCTGGCGCCGGGATTCGCGGCCGCGCACGAACTCGTCGCGGGCGAGCCCGAAGAATGTGTCGGACTCTTGCAGACCTCGCTCAAGTCCTATTGCTTCGATCTGTTCGGTGATTTCGCAAGCTACCGGAGCTGGCTCGACGAGGACGACCAGCGCGCCACCTACGCCTATTACCGCAAGCTCCTGCAACTGTTGCAGTGGGGCTACCCCAAGGACCATTGGGTGCTGAAGTCGCCGTTCCACCTGTGGGGTCTGGACGCTTTGCTCGAAACCTTTCCGGACGCGATCATCGTCCAGACCCATCGCGAGCCCGTGCAGGTCGCGCCGTCGCTGTGCAGCCTGCTCAGCGTCACGCACCGTCTGTGCAGCGATTCGGCGCAGCCCGAAGCGATGGGACCGATCTGGCTGGAGCGTCTGGCGGCGGCGATGGACACCGTGATGAACGCGCGTGAACGCGTCGGCGAGGATCGCTTCGTCGACATTTCGTATCGCCGCCTTGCCGCCAATCCGGTCAAGGTGGCCAGCGAATTGAACGACCGTTGCGGATTCGCCCTGTCGTCCACCGCCGTGACCGCGATGCGTGCCTGGCTGGGTTCGAACCAGCAGCACAAGCGCGGCGTGCATCACTACACGTTGGAGAGCTTCGGTCTGGATGCCAGGCGCGTCAACCAGGCCTTTGCACGCTACCGGAAACGCTTCGCCGACTATCTGTAGCCGCAGCGTGTTCGATTCCGGCGCTACCATGGGCCGACAGTGCACTTCAGGAAGCGGCATCGGATGACTCAACGGCACACATTTCGGCAGGCGCTGGCCGTCGCGCTGCTGGCGCTGCTCGCGGCGTGCAGCAAGCTCACGGCGGCCAACTACGATCGGGTCGAAACCGGCATGTCGCCGCAGCAGGTCCACGAAATTCTCGGCGCGCCCGATGAAGTCGGCGGCGGCACCTTGGCCAATTTCGAGGTGCGCAACGAGGTCTGGCGCGGGCGCGGCCAGGAAATCCAGATCTCGTTTCTCAACGGCAAGGTGATGCGCAAGTGGATCGGCAAGCCGGATTCCGCCGCCTCGCCCTGACGGCTCGGCAGCGCCTGGCACGACGCGCGACAATGCGGGAATGAACGAGATGATTCGAGATTCCGTGATCGCGGTGCCGACTTGTGGCGGCGACCTCTACGTCTGCCGCCGCCAGCCCGGCCTGCTCGCATTTCCCGGCTACCACAGCTTTCCCGGCGGCAAGGTCGATGCCGATGAATCCGAGGCCCCGTTCGGGCATCCCTTGCTCGACGCGCACCCGCCACGCCTGATGCGTGCCCTGGTCCGCGAGTTCGAGGAGGAAGTCGGCTACGACATCGAGGCCGCCGCGCACGTCGGCAATCTGCGTTCGCTGGACCTCATCGGCGATTCGGTGACGCCGCCGCAGGGCAATCGCCAGCGCTTTCACGCGCATTTCTTTCGCGTGGACTTCGTGGAACGGCCAAGGCTGACGGCCGACGCTTCCGAACTTGCCGAAGGCATGTGGAATCGGTTCGAGCACTGGTATCGGCAGGACCTTCGCGGGGGAATCATCTGTGTGGCGCCAACGCGCTACATCCTGCAACGGCTGGCCGAACCACCAGCCGACGGCAAGGCGCTGACATTCAGTCTGCGGGCGAGGGACGGCGATGATCTGCACCTGTTCGAGATGGTGCGTGGCCTGCGTCTGATCGCCGTGCCTTCGCACACGCTGCCGCCCGCCGACGAGACCAACGCCTTCCTGCTGGGGGACGACGACGCGCACCGCGTGCTGGTCGACCCGTCACCGCGCGACGAGGATGCGGCCGAGCGTCTGCGCCGGACCGTCGATCGCGCGGGCGCTCTGCACGAAATCTTCATCACGCATCACCATCCGGACCATCGGGAACGCGCGAACCGCCTCGCCCGTGAATGGAATGTGCCGCTGAGCATGAGCGCGCGCACCCGTGAGCTGATCGAAATGCGCAGTGGCGCACAGTGGTTCGACGGTGTGCCGGAGGTTCGCATCCGCGAAGACGGTGAGGTGCTGACGCATTCGCTGGGTGAGCCGGTACGCATGATCGCCGTGCCCGGACACGACGCCGGCCAGATGGCGTTGATGCCGGATTCGCGCGCGTGGTGCATCGTCGGCGATCTGATTCAGGGCGTCGGCACCGTGGTGGTCGGCGGTGAGGAAGGCGACATGCAGCTGTACTTCGAATCGCTGCAGCGCATCATCGACCTCGACCCGGCGGCCATCGTGCCGTCGCACGGCACTGTCATGGGCACGACGTTCCGTTTGCGGGAAACGCTAAAGCATCGGCGCTTGCGCGAGGAGCAGGTTCTCGGGCTGCACCGTCAGGGCCTGGGGCTGGACGACATGCTCGAACGCATGTACCAAGGCACGCCAGCGGCCTTGCTGCCGCTGGCGCGGATCAACATCGAAAGCCATCTCGGCAAGCTGGATCGGGAAGGGCGCCTGTCGGCTTGAAGCCGGACGTGGGTGCGTCTCAGTGTGCGCTCGTATCCCTGCCGTCGGAGTCGTCGTCTTCGCTGGCTTCCGGGTTCCCACTGTCCTTGATGGCCTTGGAGACCAGGGTATCTCCCGCGAAGTGCGCGGTGATCACGCGGTCGCCCGATGTCCAGGTTTCACTGCTGGTTCCCAGATTGCCGATGCTGGTGCCTTCCACGGACTCCGGCTTGCCGAGCACGGCATGGACTTCATCGCGGGTCATGCCGGCTTCGATCCGCTCGTAGTTGTCCGGTGTTGCCTTGCTGCAGGCGGCAACGAGACTGGCGGCGAACAGGCCTGCCAGAAGCGTTCTATTCATGGATGTCACTCCGGGTACGGGTGCGGGCGCCATGACGGCGATTTTCTTGTTGTTTCGACACAGTGCTTGCGCTGGCTTGAACGATGCGCGTGCTCCGCCAATCTAGGTCGGGCCGATGAATTCCTACTGAACGTTCGGTGTGGTTTCACCGAGCCATCCCCGGCCCGCCCGGAGGCGCTCTGCACCCCCGTCGTTTCGGACAAGCCGACGGCTTGATCCGGGTATCCACGGCGCCATCGCGTGCGCTCAGAAGGCGCCGTAGGCGATACCGGCCGCGACCGTCTGCCCCAGTTCACGGCAGCGCCCGAGCATGGCTTCATCGGGATCGCCCACGCAGATCAGGGGTTCCGCCACCGCCTTCCATTTGTAGCCGACGGCGATGCGTTCGATCGCGCTGACGGCGCCCCGGCCATCATTGCCGGCACTCACGAAAATCGCGTAAGGCAGGGCATCCACCTTGTCCTGTGCCGGGTAGTAGGTGCGATCCATGAAGTCCTTGACCGCGCCGGTCATGTAGCCGAACTTCTCGGGCGTGCCGATCAGCAGGCCGTCGGCCCACAGCAGATCGTCGATATCCGCCAGCAGTGCCGGCTTCTCGCGCAGTTCGACCTCGTCGGCGAACTCGCTGATGCCGTCGCGCACGGCTTCGAGCATGCGGAAGTTGCGGCCGCCCGGTTGGCCTCCGTAAATCAACAACAAGTGTTTCATCGGGCCGATGATAACGCCGGCCCGATGATCCGCCGGCTCCGTTGTTGCCTACTTGCTGCCGCCGAACGCCACGAACAGATCGTTGAGCAGTTGCGAAAGCTCGCCCGTCATGACGGCGAAGTCGGCTTCGAACTGCTGATCCGCGTCGAGTTCATTGTCGGCTTCCGCCGTCTCATCGACTTCCAGAAAGGCCACGCGCTTGAGCTGCAGCTTCTCGTCCACCACCAGGCTCAGCCGGTCCCGCCACTGCAGGCCGAGCTTGGAAACGCTCATGCCTTCCTTGAGGTGGCGCTGAATCTGTTCGCTGTCCAAAGAATGGCGCAGGTACCGCACCACGGACTTTTCGTTGTCGGTGGTCGTCAGTTCACATTCGTCACCGAGCGCGAACGGCTGCGGTGCGCGGCCGGCCTCCAGCCACTGCGTCAGCGTGGAGCGCGGGGAAGGATCGACGTAGGGCGGCACCACGGCCAGATGGCCCAGCGCGTCGCGCAGCTGCTCGATCACGATCTCGGCGCGCGCCAGTGACGAGGCGTCGACCACGATGCGTTTGTTGGCCGTATCCAGCCAGGCGTGCACGTTGCGTCGCCGGGCGAAAGCACGCGGCAGCAGTTCCACCGTGGCGCGTTCCTTGAAGTCGCGCATCTGTTTGCGGCCCGGCTTGAAGCCGCGCGCGGCCTCGAATTCCTCGGCCTTTTCCTTGGCAAGGTCGTTGATCACCGAACTCGGCAGTAGCTTCTGTTCGTGACCGAGCGTGATCAGGAAATGCTTTTCCTGATGCTCCACCAAAGCGCCGTTGTCACGTGGGCTGAGCCAGCCCAGGCTTTCCAGCGCCATTGCCGCGCAGGGCTGCAGCGGGTGCTTGGCGAGCCGTTCCTCCAGCTGTGCGGGCGGCAGCGTCCATTCGTCTTCAAGGTCGAACAGGGTGAGATTCTTGAACCACATCGGCAGGGCATCCAGGCGGGGGCGGCAAAGCGCAAAGGGCCGCGATCTTAGCGAAAGATCGCCGGGCCGGCATCCCGCCATCCCGATCGTGGCTTGCACACATGCGCTTACATCTTGATGCGGCCTGAACGGCGACGATTCAGGCGCGATTTGGCGCTGCTGTTCCAGGATTCCTGCGATGTCGTGGCGGGATCGGGTGGCCCCAGCGATCGATTTGCAGCTTCCAGGAGAGATCGAGATGTTCAGCCATCGCCGTATTGCGCCCGCCGCATTCACACTTGCCGGCCTGTTCGCCCTGTGCGCCCTGTGCGCCGTTGCGCCGGTCTCGGCCGCCACAGCCGCCAAACCCAATGTGCTGACGATCATGGTCGACGACCTCGACGAGGACATGTTCGACCTGTTGCTCGAAAACGGCTGGCTGCCGAACATCGAGCACTACCTGCTTGAGCAGGGCACGCGCTTCGACAACAGTTTCGTCTCCGACCCGGTGTGCTGTCCTTCGCGCACGACTTACATCACCGGTCAGTACGTCAAGAATCACGGTGTACTCGGTGTCACCAAGGGCGTCGCCTATTGGTACTGGGACGAGGAAGCGGACAACCCTGAAAACCGGGCGATGGCCGTGCAGATGCAGCGCGCCGGTTATTTCACCGGCCATGCCGGAAAATATCTCAACGGCTACGGCATGTACTCGCCGGCCGAGTACACGCCCGACGGTTACGACCAGTGGTACGGCCTGCTCGACCCGACGACCTACGACATGTACGACTACCGCATGAACGTCACGCGTGACGGCAATACGGAGATTGTGCAGTACCAGGGTTATGACGCCGCCCATTACCAGACCGACGTGCTGCGCGACCGCGCACTCGATTTTCTGGCCGCGGCCGATCAACAGTTGCGGCCGTTCTTTCTCACGGTGACGCCGGTTGCGCCGCATATCGAGACAATCAGTTTTTCCTCGGACGAGGCGCTGGGCTACAAGGCACTGTTCCGCGAATACATTCGCCCGGCGCCACGCCACGAATGCCTGGTCTCGGACTACGTCGACCATGAAGTCGATGCGTCCAACGAGGTCTGCTTGCGCGAGCTGCCTGATTCACTGGCGTTTCTGGAAGCCAAGCCGGCGTTCAACGTATTGGGCTACGACAAGCATCCACGTCTCACCGAACTGCCGCAGACGCTGACCGAGGCGGATGGCGACTTCGTCGCGCTGGAGCGTCAGCACCAGATGCGTATGGCTTCGATGCTGGCGGTCGATGATCTGGTCGGCAGTCTGCTGTCGCAGCTCGAAGCGGACGGTCGGCTCGACAACACCGTGGTGTTGTTCACCTCCGACAACGGCTACTTCCACGGTGAGCATGCGCTCGATTCCAAGCTGTTGGCGTATGAGGAATCGATCCGCGTGCCGCTGCTGGTGCGCGGACCCGGCATTGCCGGCGGCGCGCGGCTGCCGGACGTGGTCATCAACAACGATCTGGCGCCGACCATCGCCGACTACGGCGATGCGCACCCGATCCGCCCCGGCGACGCCTACGATGGCCGCTCCCTGCGCGCGCGGCTGGAAGGTGGGCGCCGGCTTGCACGGCGACAGTTCATGACCGAGCATTTCATCGAGGCCACGGCGCAGGAACTGGCGGCCGAGTATCCTCAGTTCGAGGAGCTGACCGACGAGGCGATCGAATATATCGAAAACCTGGCCGGCATCGAACTCGGTTCGCTGACCGATCTGGCCTATCCCGCGTTCAAGGCGCTGCGCCGCACCGATGCCAGCGGCAGCTGGCTGTACCTGCAGTGGTACGCCAACGAAACCAACGACGGACCCTGGGTCGTGGACTTCGAGGAGCTGTATCAGCTTGATTCGGACGTGGACCAACTGGTGAATCTGGTGCCGAACGCGGAGAACGACGAAAGCCTGCAGGCGCAGCTGGTGTCGATGCGCCAGGATCTCGACGCGATGAAGGAGTGTGCAGGCGAGAATTGCCAGCGCATCGAGGACCGGGTGTCGCCGGTCGCCTTGCGTCAATAAGAGAACCGCAACACCGAAGTTCGTCGACAAGCTTCAGTGTTGCCACAATCCGGTACGGGGATTCCGCACAATGTTGTGACGTTGTGACGCATTGCTCCCGGATTCCACTTCGTTTTGTCCGGGCCACGGTGGGTATCGATACCTCCGTGTCGGCTTTGGGCGCGCATCCCGCGCCGGGCTGGTCAAACGCCGGGAGCCACACCACAATACGCGCCCCGTACGCTTCGGCGGCGGCGTCGTACCGTTCCTGCCGCGATGGCAGGAGATCACCTTCCGAAGACCGTCATGCACACCCGCGCAACCGTCCGCCGCGAAGCGGGCGCCTCCCTCAGTCTCGCAACACCGATCATCGCCGCGCAGCTCAGCATCATGGGCATGGGTGCGGTCGATACGATCATGGCCGGCCGCTACAGCGGCGCTGCGCTGGCGGCCGTGGCGGTGGGCGCCAATCTCTGGTTTCTGCCGTTCGTCTTTTTCATGGGCTTGTTCATGGCGGTGTCGCCGGTCGTGGCGCATCACGTAGGCGCGCGCAAGCCGGATAAGCAGATCGGTGACTTCTCGCGCGGCGCGATGCTGATGGCCCTGGTCGTGGGCGTGTTGTGGATGATCGCGGCGAAATGGCTGTCTCCGCTGGTGGTGACGCGCCTGGGCCTGCACGAACAGACCGAAGCCTATGCGCTGGGATATCTGGCCGCCGTGTCCTGGGCGGCACCGGTGTTCGCGGTGGGGTTCGTGCTGCGCTCGACTGCCGAAGGGCGCGGCGTGAGTCGCGCCGTGATGCTGGCCGGCGTCGTGGCGTTTCCGCTGAACGCATTGTTCGACTGGTTGCTGATGTACGGGCATTGGGGCTTTCCGCGCATGGGGCCGACCGGTTGCGGAGTTGCCACGGCCCTGTCCTCGGTGGTGATGCTGGCGGCCTATCTGTTCGCGTTCGCCCGTTGGCGCTCGCTGCGCTCTCTGCAGGTTCTGCGGCTGGAGCCGGCGCGTTTCGATGGGGCGATTGTCCGGGACATCCTTCGTCTGGGCCTGCCGATCGCATTCATCCTGTCCGCCGAGGCCAGTCTGTTCCAGGTTTCGGCGTTGCTGATGGCGCGCTTCGGCGAGATCGCGGTGGCGGCCCATCAGGTGGCGATCAATTTCGCGGCGGTATGTTTCATGGTGCCGATGAGTCTGGGCATGGCGACAACGGTGCGCGTCGGCCAGGCGGCCGGCGCCGGCGAGCCTCGCGAGGCTCGCATGCGCGGCTTCGTGGGGATCGGTCTGGGTCTGTCGTCGGCCCTGTTGTCGGCCGCGATCATGCTGTTCTTCCCGGCCGTGGTCGTGGCGATCTACACCGATGTGCCGGAAGTGGCCGACATGGCGATTCGCTTTCTCGGCATTGCCGCCGTATTCCAGGTGTTCGATTGCCTTCAGGCCACCGCCAATGGCGCCCTGCGCGGGCTCAAGGACACGCGCGTGCCGATGCTGCTGACGGTGGCGGCGTACTGGATGATCGGTATGGGCGTCGCGATTGGCACGGCGTTCTGGGCGGGCGTCGGCCCCATGGGCCTTTGGTGGGGCCTGGTTGCGGGCTTGGCGGCGGCCGCAGTGGGGCTGAACCTGCGCTTCGCGCGGCGTTCGGGGCGCCTTGTTGCCACGGCCTGAGCGCCATGCCGGGGTCCACGTGTGGGGCGGTCGGGTGCGTGGGCACGCTGCGCTTTGCCCACGCTACATGTCGTACCACGCCAAGCTCACGCGTTACCTTCATCCTCGATCGCGTGGCAACGCAGTCACCTCACGTGCTTTCCGAGACCGAACGCAACGGCAAGCTCGTAGCCGTGCAGATGTTCCGAACGCCGTTTGGATTCCGGACGCCAATAGCCGGCAGCGTGGGCCCAGGCCGTAGGCCGCGCCCACGCGGCAGGCTGGACCGTATCGACGATAAAGGTTATTTGCATAGGTCTTGAATTGGCAGGAAGGAGGCGCATGCTAGACGTCCCCCGACCCAAAGAAAGGAGTACGCCATGGCACTGCAACTCGGCGATACCGCCCCCGATTTCGAAACCCAGACCACGCAAGGCCCGATCCGCTTTCATGAATGGCTAGGCGATTCCTGGGGCGTGCTGTTCTCGCATCCCAAGAACTACACGCCGGTGTGCACCACGGAACTGGGCTACACCGCCAAGCTCAAGCCGGAGTTCGAGAAGCGCGGCGTCAAGGCGATCGGGCTGTCCGTGGACAAGCTCGAGGACCATGAGGGCTGGAGTCGTGACATCGAGGAAACCCAGGGCAGCGCCCTGAACTTTCCGCTGATCGCGGACCCGGAACGCAAGGTCGCCGAGCTGTACGGCATGATCCACCCGAATGCCAGCGGCACGCTGACGGTGCGCAGCGTGTTCGTGATCGACCCGAGCAAGAAGGTGCGTCTGATGATCACCTATCCGGCGTCCACCGGCCGCAATTTCGACGAGATCCTGAGAGTCATCGACTCGCTGCAACTCACGGACAAGCACAAGGTCGCCACGCCGGTGAACTGGAAGCAGGGCGAAGACGTGATCATCGTGCCTGCGGTATCGGACGAGGATGCGAAATCCCTGTTTCCGCAGGGTTGGAAAGCGCTCAAGCCGTATCTACGCGTGACCGCGCAGCCCAAGGACTGACCGCCAGCACGGGCTTGCCAGAGCCGCCTACGCTCAGATCGTGACATTTGTCGTCGGCGGATTCGTTCGCCGTCGTCGTTTGGGAGGAGAGGGGCTGGGGGTGAGGGCGCTTCTCGTTGCATTTTTTTGTGATTGGCCCGAACAGCGCCCTCATCCCCAACCCTTCTCCCGGAGGGAGAAGGGAGAACGGCGTTCCGAGATTGACGGCATTCAAACGAGAAGCGCTTAACGTGAATCTCGCGCGGCGTGATGCCGGGCCGCTCGCGACTGCGAGCGGTGGGTGAGGGCAACGGCCGTGCCGCAGCAGATTCATTCTGTCGGGTATCGCTCGCGGCATGGCCGTTAGGGTTGCGCTGATTCTTCCGTACCGAGCAATTCGTCGAGGATCAGGCCGCGGGCCGTGCTGAAAATGTCCAGCCCGGTGTCGGTATCGCTGAGGATCAGCGAGACCGCGCTGTAGTTCAGGTCCAGATCCAGCCAGGGCACGGCACCGAACAGACCGGGATCGCTGAGTTCCGGGCCGGTGCTGCCGGGATGCAGCTCCGGCGAGGAGATCCACCAGCCGAAGGCGTAGCCGGGGAAGTCGTTGCGATCCAGCGGCGTTCCGACCTTCAGGCGGCCGGCGATCTGGTCGGTGGACATCTCCGCGATGATGTCGGCCGACAGCACCTGACGGCCCTCGTAGACGCCGCCGTTGAGAAACATCTGCTGGAAATGGCGGTAGTCATCGGCCGTGGTCGTCCCGCCGCCAGCGACCCTTGGATTTTCATCACCAAAGAATTGATAGCTCGGCATGTCCAGCGGCTCAGCCAGGGCCATGTCGAAGAAGTCGTTCCAGGTTTGTCCGCTCAAGACCGTGGCGATATAGCCGGCGACCTGATAGCTGCCGCCACCGTAGGAGAAGGCGGCGCCGGGCAGGAAACCAAGCGCCGCGTCGGCGATTTCCTGTACGCACTCCTGCATGGTGACGGTCACGGCTTCGGACAGACAGTCGGGGTCGGTCTGCAGCCCGGAGGTGTGATTGAGCAGCATCCGCATCGTGATCGAGCGCTTTGCGAACGGCCAGTCGATGCTGTCCTGCAGATAGGTTTCGACCGGTTCGTCCAGGTCGAGCAGGTCGAGATCGACCAGGGTCAGAATCGCAGCGGCCGACGGAGCCTTGGTGGCCGAGGCGGTGAGTACCGAACTGTCGACGCTAATATCGCCACCGGCCTGCGTGAACTGGCTGACGCCGTCCACGTTGAGATTGAACGCATAGCCGGACACGGTGTCGGGCACATAACTGTCCAGCGTGGATCGCAGCACGCTCCAGTCGTAGTCGGGCGCCGGGTCCTCGCCATCATCATTGCCGCCGCTACCACCGCCACCGCCACCGCCGCCGCATGCACTCAGGCTCAGGCCGATTGCCAGCATTGCAATCTGCGCAGTGCCGCGCTTTTCGCGGAGGGGCGCGCCGAGTAGTCTTGAGCGCCGCAGATTCCATGTCATCAATCGATCTCCATTGAGCCACCCGACAATACCGTTGTTCCAATGCCATGGGCCTGGGTTTGAAGGCGACCATTGCGACGCCGATGGCCGATTCACCATAACCAAAGTCATCAGCCGCCGCGAATGAGCAAGAAAGCCAATCACCGTTCCAGCACGATTACGCAAGGCGTGGCCCGCTCCCCGAATCGGGCCATGCTGCGTGCCGTCGGCTTTACCGACACTGACTTCGAGAAGCCGATTGTCGGCATCGCCAGCGGTCATTCCACGATGAACCCCTGCAACGCCGGCATCGGCGGTCTCGCCGCGCGCGCCGAGACCGCGTTGCGCGAGGCCGGGGCGATGCCGCAGACCTTCGGCTTTCCGACGGTCACCGATGGCATCTCGATGGGCACGGACGGCATGAAGTTCTCGCTGGTGTCGCGCGAGGTGATCGCGGATTCGATCGAGACCGCGGTGCAGTCGCAGTGCATGGACGGGTTCCTGGCGATCGGCGGTTGTGACAAGAACATGCCGGGCGCGCTGATCGCGATGCTGCGCATGAACGTACCGTCGATCTTCTGTTACGGCGGCACGATCAAGCCCGGTCGCTGGAAAACTCAGCCACTGACCATCGTGTCCTCGTTCGAAGCCGTGGGTGCGTACAGCGCCGGCAAGATGGCGAAAGAGGATTTCGAAGGCATCGAAAGGAATGCCTGCCCGAGTTTCGGCGCCTGCGGCGGCATGTATACCGCCAACACCATGTCCAGCGCGATCGAGGCTTTGGGCCTGTCGCTGCCGAATTCTTCGACGATGGCGAACCCCGACGCCGAGAAAGGCGATTCGGTGGCGCGATCGGCCGCTACGCTGGTCGATGCGGTGATCAAGGATCGCAAGCCGCGTGATATCGTCACGAAGCAGGCGATCGAAAACGCCGTGGCCGTGATCATGGCCACCGGAGGCTCGACCAATGCGGTCCTGCATCTGCTGGCAGCGACGCACGCGGCCGATATCGACTGGACAATCGACGATTTCGAGCGCATGCGCCTCAAGGTGCCGGTGCTGTGCGACCTCAAGCCATCCGGCAAATACGTGGCCACCGATCTGCATGCCGTCGGTGGCATCCCGCAAGTGATGAAGATGCTGCTGGTCAACGGTCTGCTGCACGGCGACTGCCTCACGATCAGCGGCCAGACCATCGCCGAAGTATTGGCGGGCGTTCCGGATACACCACCCCAGGGACAGGACGTGATCCGGCCGTTCGAACAGCCGATGTACCAGCAGGGACACTTGGCGATTCTCAAGGGCAATCTGTCGCCCGAAGGCTGTGTCGCCAAGATCACCGGCCTCAAGAATCCGGTGATCACCGGCCCGGCACGCGTCTACGATTCCGAAGATGCGGTGATGGCCGCGATACTCGCGGATCGGATCAGTCCCGGCGATGTCGTCGTGATCCGCTACGAAGGCCCCAAGGGCGGGCCCGGTATGCGTGAAATGCTGGCACCCACCTCCGCGCTGATCGGCAAGGGTCTGGGCGAGTCGGTGGGTCTCATCACCGACGGACGATTTTCGGGCGGAACCTGGGGCATGGTGGTCGGCCACGTGGCGCCCGAAGCCTACGAAGGCGGCGTCATCGCACTGATCGAGGAAGGCGATTCGGTCACCATCGACGCCCGAAAACTGCTGATTCAGTTGAATGTCGAAGACGCCGAGATCGAGCGGCGGCGTGTCGCCTGGACCCGCCCGGCGCCGAAGTACACGCGTGGCGTGCTGCACAAGTTCGCGCGCCTGGTGTCCACGGCCTCCAAGGGCGCGGTGACGGACGGCGACTGAGCGCCTGATGCGCGATTCCGCAGTCAGTCGCCACGGCATCAAGCCGGCTCGCGATATTTGCGGATTCGGAGAACGATGAAAGCCGCTCGCAAAGCCGTGGCTTCGGGCCATGCGGTTCGTTCGAGATGGCTCTGCTTCGTGGGTCTTGGCGGGCTGATCGGAGTCACCGCCCTGGTCACAGCCACGCTGTTCGCGCAGCGCGCGCTTCCCGCCACGTTGAGCGCGCCGGGCTCCAGCGCCGAGACCCGATTGCTGGACCGCCACGGCGTGCCGATCTATTCCGGCACGCTCGAATCCTGGAACGTCGATCAGCAACTGCGTCTGGAAGCGATGCCGGTGCTGCTGCGCGAGTCCATGGTTCTGGCCGAGGACAAACGCTACTGGCGGCATCACGGGCCCGACTGGCTCGCCCGCCTGTCCGCGCTGGTCCAGAACCTGCGCGCGGGGCAGTCGGTGCGCGGCGCCAGCACCATCAGCGAACAGGTCGTGCGCCTGCTCAATCCCCGGCCGCGGACGGTATGGTCGCGCTGGGTCGAGGGCTTCGAAGCAATGCGGCTGGAGCGGCGATTCTCCAAATCGCAGATTCTCGAGTTCTACCTGAATCAGGTTCCGTATGGCGCGAATCGCCGCGGCGCGGTTCAGGCCGCGCACTACTACTACGGCCGGGAACTCGAAACCCTGAACCCGCGTGAGATTCTGAGTCTGGCGGTACTGGTGCGTGCACCGTCGGCACTGGACCCTGCGCGCCACCCCGGCCGTATCGACGGCGCGATCGAGCGCCTCGCGGCGCGTTCGATCGAGTCCGGTCTATTGGACGCCGCCACGTTTCGGACCGCCGCCCTGCAGGTGCGCCAGTCGCGCATGCCGATGCCCGGCATCTGGGCACCGCATTTCCGGCGGGCGGTGCTCATGCGCGGGCGTGCCGGACTCGACGGCAAGCCGGTCCTGACCAGCCTCGACGCCGGCCTGCAGAAACGGATACAGGATCTGGCCTATGTGCGGCTCGATGATCTGGCCGATCGCGGCGTGACCGATATCGCGGCCGTGGTCGTCGATCTCGACGGAAATCACGTCCGTGCCTGGGTCAGTGCGCACCGAGGCACCCGTTACGTCGACGGCGTGGACGCCGTCACTGCGCCCCGGCAACCGGGTTCCACGCTCAAGCCGCTGCTTTACGCCATGGCCTTCGATCGCGGATGGACGCCCGACACCGAGATCGTCGATCAGCGTCTCGCCGAGCGCGTAGGGCAGGGGCAGCACGTTTACAGCAACTACAGTGGCGGGCACTACGGGACCGTTACCGTGCGGGAGGCCCTTGGAAATTCGCTCAACATTCCCGCGGTGCTGACGCTGCAGTTCGTCGGCGCCGACCGCTTCCTCAGCGGCCTGCGCGCGCTCGGAATCAAGTCCCTCAGCGCACACCCCAATCTCTACGGCGACGGTCTCGCTCTGGGTAATGGCGAAGTGACGCCGCTGGAACTTGCCCAGGCCTATTCGGCGATCGCGACCAAGGGCACATATCGAGACCTGAGTCTGATCGAAGGCGAAACAGAGCCGGTGCAAGCATCCGTGATCTCCGCCCCCGCCGCGGCGGCGATCCGAACGATACTGAGGGATGAAACGTCGCGATACCTTGAATTTGGCGAAGGTGGCGTGCTGCGCTTTCAGCACAACGTTGCCGTCAAGACCGGCACGTCCAGCGACTATCACGATGCGTGGACGGTCGCCTTCGACCGGGATTTTCTCGTCGTCGTCTGGGCCGGCAGCCTCGCGCGCCGCGAAACCGATGGTGTGACCGGCGCCATCGGCCCGGCCTTGCTGGTCCGGTCGATACTTGCGCAGCTACCGAGCCGGCCGCTGGCCGCGGCACGCGCTGTGGATATCGAGCCTTCGACGCCGCGGGGTTTTGATTCTGCCGCGCCCGGCGCCGAATCCGACGTTCATATCCGCTGGGTTCAGCCGTTTGACGGTTTAAACATCGTGATTGATCCGCGGATTCCGATTGAAAGGCAAAGCCTGCAATTCGAAGTCCGCACGAACCACACCACGGCCGAATTCACTTGGTTCGTCGATGATCAGCAGCGCGCGGTCACCGCTCAGCCCAACTGGAAATGGTCGCTGAACCCGGGCAATCACACCGTGCAGGTCAAGGCGACGAGTGCCGAAAGCTCGATCAAATCAAATATCGTGAACTTCAGCGTGAAATAATCTTAGCGGAGCGACGATTTATTCGTCACTCCCATGCACGCAGACATCCGGGCCGTACCTTTATCTCGCCAATCAATCTTTACCGGCTACTTGAATACCACCCGTTTATCGAGGATGCTATAAGCGTCGGTCATGCGATTCGTCAAACATTCAAGAAATAATCGGGAGGTATTAGCTGATGGCGACGTACAAGGAACTGGTACAACAAATCGAAAAGCTTCAGCAGCAGGCTGAAGACCTCCGAAAGAAAGAGCTTCAGGACGTGATTGCTGAGGTCAAGGCAAAAATCCAGCAATATGGACTCAGCGCTTCCGATCTCGGACTTTCGGGCGGCAAGTCAAAATCGTCGTCGTCTGCCAAGGGGACCGTCAAGCCGAAGTACAAGAATCCGGTGACGGGCGATACCTGGACCGGCCGCGGCCGCGCCCCGAAGTGGGTTGTCGAAGCTGAAGCGGCCGGCAAGAAGCGGGAAAGCTTCCTGATCTGATGGTCGCCACGGGCGGGCTGGGCAAACCAGCTCGCCTTCGTTTGATTCGCGCTGAGGCTTTGGCAAGCATGCCAAGCCGTGGGTAGTTCTTCCGGGCCTATGTAAAAGCTATGTCGTTAAATCGCCGGGATTTTCTTGGATTGGCGGGTGCTGGTCTCGCGGCGGGATGTTCCGCCAACTCCAGTGCGCGGCTGGCCTATGAAACCTTGAAAGCTGCCTATTGGACGCCTCGCACTTATTCGCTGAGTGCTGAAGAGATTCTTGCGATCCCTTATTCGGCAATGGGGTTTTGGGCCGGCAACAATCCCAAGGCGGTCTTGATCATGGAAACGCTGGAGCCGCCCTATCGTGCAACCTGGCGCTCTGAAGATCGCGTGTTGATCGAAACCCAAAATGGATTGATTGCATCCACCGCGGGACTGCCAAATGATCTGGGCCGTTTCGAGTATTCGGGTATTCCCGTGTTGGGCTTGGAAGCAATTTCGCAGCTTGAGGGGCGCCCGCTGAATGGGACCTTGGATATGCTGGAGCCGCGAGAATACGGCGTACCATTTCAAGCCCGCTTCGAGATTGGTGCGGAAACCGACCTGGCCATTCTCGGTCTGGAACACCGGGTGGTTCCCGTGGTGGAGAATCTGAATTTCCCGACTCGCCGCTCGGAACTCACGAATCATTATTGGTTTCGACGCTCCGACGGTGTCGCGATTGCCGGCAGGCGTTCTTTCCATGAGGATGCGCCGGCCCTGAATTGGGAACGTCTGCTAAAGACTGCTTGATTCCGAGATGTTTCGTCACCTTACGGTGTCAGCGTCGGAAGCGGATTCTTGGCGTGCCGAGCTTCGGCCATTCAAGGCGTACCGGATTGTCCGCGAACCCATAAAAAAAGACCGCCCTCGCAAGGGCGGCCCTTTTGCACGTAGTGCGAGCAGACTCAGTTGGTACTGGTTGCCGTCGATGTCCCGGTGGTCGAAGTGCCGGGGGACGTATCGGACCCGGCATTGTCATCATCGGTGGCGGCCGCAATCGCGGCGCCGATCACCACGGCCGCGCCTGTCGTGACGCCGACCGACATCCATTTGGCATTGCCCGAGGCATTCTCGGTGGCACCAAAGCCTGCGGAATTGCCGGATTCCTGCGCGAATGCGGCGGGCGCTGCCGTCATTGCCAATGCGATCGCGAGAACCTTGATTGTGCTGCTCATGCGTGGAAACTCCGTTCGGAAGTGACCGTTCGAAAATGGCCGTTCGAAATATGGACATGGCAGCAGCGGATGTTGGAGCCGCCACTGCCTATAGTCGCCACTCTAGCGGCTCCTCGCGTGAAATCCAATCGCCCGGCGCGCCGAAAGAACGCTGTCTAGAAAGTGCCGGTCGCGGTCGAAGTGCTGGTCGAGGTCGACGTGGAGGGCGAAGTGCCCGGAGGCGTTACGGTGTCGTTGGGGGCGTCGGGCTCGTTGTCGTCCGTGCCGGCGGCGACGATTCCGCCAATGACCGCTGCGGTTCCGACACCCACACCGATCGAAACCGCGCCTGCAGCCTCGGTTGCCTCATTCGCTGCGGATGCGCCGGCGGGGGTGCCGGTCTCCTGCGCGAATGCGAGGGGGGCGGAGAACACCGCAGTTGCCAGTACAGCCAGGGGGATCAGCTTGCTCATGGTTCACTCCACGGGGAAAGGTTTGCGGTCAACCCGCATTTCAACCAAATCTAGTGGATTTCACTTTAGCGGCTAATTGTCCAGATGCCAATCAGAAAATGCGATTCACCTCGATGTTCACGCGCACAGAACCGGATCGCTCATGTAGCATTCGACCAGTTTTGACCGTCCGGCTCCTACGTAAGCCGTTGACGCTCAGGGCGCTTTGGTTCATGAGCTAAGGAACCGCTGCATAACCGTAGCGCGCGAAGGCAGCTCGCGTTTCGCCAGCGCGCAGGAAGCGGGGGGGGGGTATTGAAATAAATGAGCATTTCGAGCACTGCCGAAACGCGAGATGTCGAGCGCAGTCGGTCATGCAGAGGTTTCCTCAAGCCATGTCATTTTCAGACAGTAGGGTGATTCCGCGTGAGATTTGAGCTGCCTGCCCGCCGCCGGCTGATTGGTGAATGGGTTCGATGTGCCGCCACGGCCTTGGTACTTTTCGGCTGCGGAATTGCCGCTGCGCAGAGCGGTTCGCCAGACATTCTGGATACGCTCAGCCCCGAGCAGCGCCAGCAGTTGATCGACGCCTACGCAGAATCCCGGCCCATGGGGTCGAATGATGGCTCGTTCGAGCAATACGGTTCCGGCGAAGTCCCCCAGGCGCGCGGCAGCGACGGTGGCTCCGGGGTTCAGGATGATCCGGTGCTCGGTGCCGAACGGCAGCGGCAGGCCCGTCAACGCGTTCTGCAACTCAGACGGCAGTACCTCCGGTTTACGGACACTCCCTTTTCGGCCAATCTCGAGCCCTTCGGATACAGCCTGTTCATCGGCGCGGCGCCCAGCACATTCGCGCCCGTTGACAACTTCCCGGTGCCGGCCGATTACGTCGTCGGCCCGGGTGATCTGATCCGGGTCCAGATCTACGAAAACAACAACGCCTCCTACGCTCTGGAGATCAGCCGGGACGGGGCAATCAACATTCCAGGTATCGGACCCGTCGATGTCGCCGGACTTCGTTTCGCGGAAGTCCAGCAGACCGTTCAGGATCAGATAGAGCAGCGCATCATCGGCGCCAAGGCGGATGTCACCTTGGGGCGGCTACGCTCGATGCAGGTATTCCTGGTCGGCGATGTCAACCAGCCCGGCTCCTATACCGTCAGTTCGCTCAGCACCATGACCAATGCCCTCTTTCAGGGCGGCGGTGTCGGGCTCTCCGGTTCCTTGCGCAAGATTCAGCTGAAGCGTGGGGGTCGTGTGGTGTCCACCCTGGATCTCTACGACCTGTTGATCCGTGGTGACGCCCACGCCGATTTGCGACTGATGCCGGGCGATGTGATCTTCGTGCCCCCGGTCGGCGCCCAGGTGGCAGTCGATGGCGAAGTCAAACGACCGGCGATCTATGAACTCGACGGCGAACGGACCGTCGGACAGATGCTGGAGCTGGCGGGTGGCTTGCAGGCCTCCTCTTCGGCCGCCGCAACCATCGAACGGGTTTCGCCCTCGCACGGACGCGTCATCGTCGATATCGGGCGTGACGGGGTGATCGAACGTTCCGCGCCGGTGCACGACGGCGATGCGATCAAGATCAAGCAGGTCTCTCCGAGGATCGAAGACAAGGTCCGGGTCGAAGGTTTCGTCAAATATCCCGGACGCTACCAGTGGAGCGCGGGCATGAGTCTCGCGGATGTGTTGCAGGTCGCCGCGCCGCTGTCGTCGGATAGCGGAGAGGAAGCCTACTTCCCCGCCATCCTGATCGAACGCACCACCGAGGCGGGCGGCGTGCGCCGCTGGTCCGCATTGCAGCGCGGGCCGGGAGGGCTGGTGCCGGCAGAGTCGCTGCGCCCGAATGATCTGATCGTCGTCCTGAGCCGGTCTGATGTCGAGTACCTGAGCTCTTCGGACGTTCGCTCGGCCGTGGCCGGCGGTGGCCGCCAGGTTTCGTCCTGTCCCGGGCTCGATCAATTGACGAGGCTGCTGTCGTCGCAGCGGGCATCCCGCCTGGTCCAGATTTTTGCGTCCGAGCGTGATTCCTTCGGCATGTCCGATCAATGGGGCGATATTCAGGAGGCGGCGAACGGGGACGCGCGAAATCGCGACGATAGCGCGTACGACGGTTATCTGCCGGCAACGCCGGGGCAGCAGGCACAGAACAGGGATCAGGCTCTGATTCTTGGTCAGGGCACTGCGAACGGGCAGGGCGATGCGTTCATCACCGGAAATGGCCAGGCCGGGCGCAGCGCCAGGCTGGTGTCGTCGGACCCGCGTTCGCAGTTGCCATCGACTGCCGCGGGGCAGCAACTTGCTCCCCCCAGTCAGTGTCCCCGGATCTATCAGCGCGTCCCGCAGATCCTACCGTTTCTGCTGGAACGTTCGGTCGCGGTATTCGGGGAGGTCCGCCGTCCGGGGCTTTATCCGGTGGCCGATGGAACGGCCCTGCGCAGCGTGGTCGATGCTGCTGGCGGCCTGACGGCGGAAGGCAATCGCGAGAATGTCGAATACGTTTCCTATGCCCAGGCCCTGGAAACGGGACAGTCGCGCTATCAGACCCTGGACGTCGGTCAGGATCAGACCTTGGCGATCGACATGCACCCGGGCGATATCCTCAACTTCAGGCCGGTGTATGTCGGCCAGGAAAACGGCGTGGTGCGGCTGTATGGCGAGGTCCGGTTTCCGGGCGCGTACAGCATCATTCGTGGCGAGCGCCTGTCCGACATCATTCGTCGCGCCGGCGGGCTGACCGACCAGGCTTATCCCTATGGCGCTGTGCTGACGCGGGAGTCCGCGCGTCGTGCCGAGCAGATCACCAACCAGCGCGCCGCCAAGGATCTGCGCGAGGCGCTGGTGACCGCGGTGACCAGCGGTGCACTGCCGGATTCCGACGCTTCGTCCGGCTTTCTGTCCGGTATCGTCCAAAGCCTGGAAAGCAGTCCGACCGTTGGCCGGGTCGTGACCGAAACCGACCCGCAGGTGCTCGCCGCGCGCCCCGAGCTCGACATCGTGGTCGAGCCCGGCGACAAGCTCTACATGCCCAAGCGCCCCGCCACCGTCACGGTGACAGGGCAGGTGCTCAACGCCGGAACGGTGGCCTTCGTTTCGGGCCGTGATGCTTCGGAATACATCGACATGGCCGGCGGCTTCACCCAGGGGGCGGATGACGAACGCGCCTTTCTGATCCTGCCCAGTGGCCAGGCCCGAAAGCTTGAAACCTCGTTCTGGAATTTCCGCCGGATCGACGTGCCGCCTGGCAGCTATATCGTCGTTCCGCGTGACGCCACGCCGCTCAACGGATGGGTCTTGAGCGAAAAGTTGCTGGGCATCTTCTCCAACCTTGCGGTTTCGGCAGCAGCGCTGGCCGTGATCGGCGACAACAACTGAGCCCGGGCACGATTTCCAGCGCCCGGCCATCGCGGTTTTTCGCCTGATGATCCGCCAATACTGGCGCTGGGCGCTGGCGTTCGGCTGCGCCGCGCTCAGCCCGACCATTTTTGCCGAACAGGCGCCGCAGTTCGATATCCTCAACGACTACGGGGAAGTCGGCCTGTTGCAGACGCCCACTGCACGCGTCTCGAAAAAAGGCGAATTCGCCGTGGGCGTCTCCACGGTACGCCCCTACAACCAGCTGCAATTCTCGCTGCAGGTCCTGGATCGCC
Source organism: Gammaproteobacteria bacterium (assembly GCA_022599775.1). Classification (GTDB taxonomy): domain Bacteria; phylum Pseudomonadota; class Gammaproteobacteria; order Nevskiales; family Nevskiaceae; genus Banduia. The sequence goes on along the minus strand of JAHZLQ010000012.1, from coordinate 14,078 downwards.
TGGAGGCCGTATTCCGCTACACCGAAGTGAGCAACCGGCTCTATGGGCCGGAAAGCTTCAGCGGCGACCAGAGCTACAAGGATCGATCGGTCGATGCCAAATTCGTGCTGCTTCATGAGGGTCCGCACTGGCCGTCGCTGGCGGTCGGCGCGCGCGACGTGGGCGGTACCGGGCTGTTCTCGGGCGAATACCTCGTTGCCAACCGGCGCTGGTACGACTGGGACTTCTCGCTGGGGATCGGCTGGGGACGCCTCGGCGCGCGTGGCGACCTGGATAATCCGCTCACCGAGATATCCGACGACTTTTCAGATCGCTCGACCGACGGCACGCCGGGCAACAGTGGGTTCGACCGCCTGTTCCGCGGCGAAGAGGTCGGCCTGTTCGGCGGCGTGCGCTGGAGCAGCCCCTGGCCGGGTCTGTCATTCGTCGCCGAATGGGATGGCAACGACTACGAGTCCGAGGCTCTGGACAACGATCAGGACGTAAGCTTCCCGCTCAACCTGGGGATGAACTGGCGTCCCAACCGCATCGTGGATACCAGCCTGGGCTGGGAGCGCGGCTCGATCCTCACGGCGCGCGTTTCGTTCCGGACCAACTTTAACGAAGCGCAGGGCGTCCCCAAGTTCCTCGATCCGCCGATGCCCAAGCTTCGGCGCCCCCAGGATCAACTCCCGGACTTTCCAGACAAGGCGCAGAAGTCCGCAGACACGGATGCCACGCTGGGCAGCGCGGAGATCGAAACGCTCAGGCCCGGCACAACCATGCGCTTGCGCCAGGCGATGGCGGAGCAAGGTTTCGGTCTGCAAGGTTATTCGTATCAAGCCGACACCGGAACACTCACGGTTTGGTATGCGCAAAGCCGGTACCGCTCCCAGGCGGAAGCATTCGGCAGGTTGTCGCGCGTTCTGGCGCAGCGGGCGCCGCCCGAGGTCAGCAATTTCACATTGATCGAGGTCTATCTCGGATTTGAAGCGTATCGAGTGAATCTGGTGCGCAGCGAAGTCGAGCGCCTGGCGCTGGGCCGTGCCGCACCCGAGGAGGCCGAGCGCGCGATTCGCGTGTCCGGCCCGGACCTGTTCTCGCACTGGCAGCAACAGGGTGGAACCCAGGACTACCCCGGACTGTCGTTTTCCTCGGGTCCCGGCTGGAGGCAACACGTCGGTGGGCCGGATGGCTTCTACCTGTTCCAGCTCTGGTGGAAACTGGGCGCCTCCCTGTCGCTGGCCCCCAACTGGAGCATCTCGACCCAGGTGGGAGCCAACATCTACAACAATTTCGACAAGCTCGAACTTCAGTCCGACAGCGTGCTGCCGCATGTGCGCAGCGATATTGCGCAGTATCTCAAGGAAGGAAAGAACAACCTGGTCAGGCTGGAGACCAACTACTTCTTTCCGGTAGGCGAATCCTGGTATGGCCGGGTATCCGCCGGCCTGTTCGAAGAAATGTACGGCGGCATCGCCGGCGAAGTGCTGTACCGCCCGTTCCAGAGCCCGCTCGCCCTGGGCCTGGACGTGGCACGCGTTCGCAAGCGGGATTACGACCAGCGCCTCGACTTCCTGGACTATCAGGTCACGACCGGCCATCTCACCGCGTACTACGACATGCGCGCCATCGACACGCTCGTCCAGTTCAGTTACGGGCGTTATCTTGCCGGTGACTGGGGCGGCACGCTCAACATCGCCCACTTCTTCGACAGCGGCGTTTCGGTCGGGGCATTCGCCACCAGAACCAATGTTTCAGCCGAAGATTTTGGCGAAGGCTCGTTCGACAAAGGGTTTTATGTGAATATCCCGATGGACCTGTTTTTTGCCCGGTCCACACGGCGGCGCGCACCCATCCTGTTCCGACCGCTGACCCGCGATGGTGGCCAGATGGTCCGAGACGGAATTCGCCTGTACGGAGCAACCGAGACGGTACCGCCGCTCGGCGGCAAGGCCCGTAGCGGACTCATCCGGTAACGCCGCCTTCAGTACGAAGCCCGTCGCTCTGATTCAAGAGCCTTATCGATTCAATACGTAACGACCGGTATATTCAAGATGATCACTCCTGGCAATACCTCGGGTTCGAGCGAGGTCACGCTCACCGAGATTGGCGGACTGTTGCTTGGCGGCAAATGGTGGATTCTCGCCAGCACTGTGCTTGGCTTGGCGCTGGGCCTTGCCTGGGCGCTGACCGCCACGCCGATCTACCGCGCCGAAGTCTTGCTGGCGCCCACGAGCGAGCGCGGGCAGTCGGGCGGAATCTCCGGCCTGGGTGGCCAACTCGGCGGACTCGCCTCACTGGCGGGCATGTCCATCGGCGGCGCTGGCGGGCGGGAAGTCGAAGCCGTGGCGACGCTGGAATCTCGCGCACTGACGGATCAGTTCGTCAGCGATGAAAAACTGCTTCCGGTGTTGTTCGGCGATCAATGGGACGCCAAGCAAAACCAATGGCTGGTGGATGACCCCGCGCAAGCGCCGACGCTCTGGGACGCCAACAAGCTCTTCGCCAATAAAATCCGCACCGTGGAGCAGGATGGCGCCACCGGTCTGGTGACGCTGAGTATCGAATGGAAGGATCCGGAACAGGCGGCGCACTGGGCGTCTGAACTGGTCAGCAGAACCAATGAACGGATGCGCAACCGCGCCATTTCCAGTGCCGAAAAGAATCTTGCCTACCTCAAACGGCAGCTTGAGCAGAACAGCATCGCCGAGATACGCACCGCCATCTACAAGCTGATCGAAAGCGAACTCAAGTCCAGCATGCTGGCCCAGGGCGACGAGGAATACGCCTTCAGGGTGCTGGACCCTGCCGTGGTTCCCCAGGAGCCCGTGCGGCCCCAAAAGAAAGTCATCGTGCTGCTGGGGCTGGTGCTTGGATTCATGCTTTCAAGCTTTGCCGTAATGGTCGTCGGCTTTTCGCGCAGGCGCTGAGCCTCAACGCGCCGACTCGCCGTCCAGACCTCACATGCGGATCAACCCCCAAGCCGTCGTCTATGCCGGGTTTTGTCTGCTGGGTCCGATCGGGGCCCTGATCCCGGTGCCGGGATTGCCGAGCTCCTTCCGGTTCTACTACGCCCTGTTGCCGATCGGCATCGTGGTTTTCGCGTGCCGGGGGATCAACCGGAAAGTCTTCACGGACTTTCTCATCATGATGCCGGTGGTGGTCTACATGGTGATCTCGGCCGGCATCCTGTACGCCTATCACGATGTTTCAGACCTCTCCAATGACGACAATCCGATCGTGCGCGTCGGCCTGTTCACGTCGATGCTGCTGTTCGCGCTGGCGCTTGGAAGCTATCTGTGGCGCAACGAGCCGCGAAGCGCCGAATCGGCAGTCGCCGAGCGGGTACTCGGGCTGCGTCTGGTTCTGTTGGGCTATGTCATCACGCTGGCGGCGGGCTATGTCTTTTTTGTCGGTTACTACCTTGGCGTTCTCTCCGTGGAGTTCATCGACAAATTCCAGGTGCTGACCCAGTTCGGCTATGGGCTGCTGCGCTTCTCGCCGGGCTCCTATCCCAACGAATACGGAATCGTTTCGAGTTTCATGCTGTCGATCTGGACCCTGCTGATCATGCAGCGCATACCCTTGAAGCAGGCCCGCTCGAAGCTGTCGCTGCCGATGGCACTGCTGGGTCCGCTGTACATCCTCACGCTGGCGGCCCTGTTTCTGACAACCACGCGCGCCGCCTATGTCGCCTACGTGGCCGCGTTGGCGTATCTCGTCCTTCGTGGCGGCACGGCGGCCACCAAGCTCAAGCGCGTATCGATCGCCGCGGTTGCCGCACTGGTGCTCGTCATCGGCGCTCAAAGCTACTACGACGTACTGGGCCTGATCGAACAAGGGATCAGGGCGTTTTCCGATCCCAATGCGAGCGCCGCTTCACGGTTTGTGGCCTGGCGCTACGCCTGGCTTCAGTTCTGTGACAGCCCGCTTGTCGGCACCGGCTTCGGTTCCCAGCACGGCATCCACAACACCTATCTCCAGTTCTTCTTCGAGCTGGGGGTGCTGGGCAGCGTACTCATCGGCATAGCGGGTCTGCTGCTGCTGGGGCGGTACGCTCAGCGGCCACGCAGGTCCGGCGATCAAGACAGCGAGGATCTGTCCGTATTGAGGGTTGCCAAGAATCTCGCCCTGCTGCATGTGCTCTGGTTCGCCATGAGCAACCACAACCTCAATCACTTTCTTACATGGTTATGTGTGCTGCTGATGTACATGTCCGCGCCACCGGTTTCCAGCAGCGAAACGAGCCTTGTGCCGGCGCCCTTGTCGGGACGGCTCGCTTGAGTATCCAGAGACTTCATCCACAGCCCTCGGTCAGCCGAAAGGTCGGGATATTTCGTCTCCAGTTGTTCAAGCCGTCGGAGACCTTCATCTATGAGCAGGCCGGCCGTCTCGCGCGGTATTCGCCGGTCTACATTGGTTCGCGGTCGTTCGGAGACCCCGGAAATCGAACCGTTCGCGGCAGCGCCGCAAAGCCCGACGCATCGTCGCTGCGGGCGCTCAGCACCGCGCTGCTGCCGCGCGCAAGACCGTTTTTGCCAGGGCTGGCGCAAGATCGCTTGAGTCTGATCCACTGCCACTTCGGTGTCGACGGCGTCTACGCCGTTCCGCTCGCGCAGCGCCTTGGTATTCCCCTGGTCACGACGCTGCATGGTTTTGACGTCACACGCACGGACCTCGACTGCCTGCGATCCGGTCGCCCGGCCTTGGTCAATGGCGTGCTGTTCCGGAAAAGGCTGGCTGCCCGGGGTTCGATGTTCCTGTGCGTCTCGGAGTTCATCCGCCAGTCCGCGCTGGCCAGGGGCTATCCGCCAGACAAGCTCAGGGTTCATTACATCGGCATCGACTGCGAGCGCATCGCACCCCGCCAAGGGCCGGGGCAGCCGGGGATGATCGTTCATGTCGCGCGTCTGGTGGAGAAGAAGGGCACGACCTATCTGCTCCGCGCGGTGGCGAAGCTTGCGCCGGAATTCGAGGATTTGCGGCTTGTTGTCATTGGTGACGGTCCGCGGCGCGCCGATCTGGAGGCGCAAGCCGCAGCGCTTGGAATTGCCGGCCGCTGCCGTTTCGTCGGCACCCTGCCAAATCACGAAGTGATGGCCTGGATTCGGCAGGCCGCCGTCAAGGTCGTTCCCAGCATCACCGCAGCCGACGGCGACATGGAAGGCTTTGGGATCGTGAACCTGGAAGCGAGCGCCCAGGGCGTACCGGTCGTCGCATCCGAATCCGGCGGAATCGGAGAGGCCATCGTCAATGAGCAGACCGGCTTGCTGTGCCCGGAACGCGATGTCGAGGCGCTATCCGCCAGCATCCGAAAGCTGCTCCTGAATCCGGATCTGAGAACGGAAATGGGGTTGCGCGGCCGGGCGCGCGTGGAGCAGAGCTTCAATATTGCGCGCCAGACCGAGAAGCTGGAGTCGATTTACGACGAAGCCATCGACGCCGCGCGGCTTTCACGAATCGCATGACGAATTGCACGCACTGAGATGACCGCACCACCCGACCATATCGCCGGAGCCGACAGTGTCGCGGCCCTGAAAATCGCGATTGCCGTACGAGACCCGATCGGCACCGGGGGCGGGAGCGTCGCGCTGCAGACCGCCCGTGCCTTGATCGAACTCGGCCATGAGGTTGTCGTGGTGTCCGATTATCCCGTTCCGGACCTGCCGAACGTGGATGTCATCGCGTTCGGTCAGGCGCTCAAGCGATGGCAGCCGGGCTTCAAAGTCACGTCGCGAATCCGGCACCTGGCGCAGCTTCTGGTGTTCTCCGCATTGGGAAGGATGAAGCTGCGCAAATATGAGAACGCAGGCTACATAACGGTCGATCACAACCTGGAGGCCTGGGGCGGTGACGTGGTCGTCATCCACAATGTATTCGGCCATCAATACCGGGCGGACCACAGGCCCTTGCTGAGGCGACTCCCACAGTTTTTCAATCCGGCCTTTCACTTCCGGATTCTCAGAGAGCGCATCATCCTGCGCCTGGGGCGCGTGCAAACCGCCGTCGCCGTTTCCGAGCAGACGCTCGAAGAAGCCCGCCCCTACCTCAGAGACGGCATGCGCACCGGCGTTGTCCACAATGGGGTCGATCTCGACCGTTTCGTGGCCTTGCCACCCCAGGCCAGAACCGCGCGCCGAATCGAACAGGGCATCAACGGAAACTTCGTCGCCTTGTTTGTCGGGCACGAATTCGAGCGCAAGCGTCTCGACCTCGTCCTGGAAGCCATTGCGGCCTCGGCACCGGATGTGGTCCTCTGGGTCGTCGGCGGGCGGGTCAGCAATCAAAGCCACTATGAAGACATGGCGCGCAAGCTCGGCGTTCTCGACCGCGTGAGGTTTTGGGGGACGAGACCGGATGTCGAAGCCTTCTTTCAGGTCGCGGACGCATTCGTCTTGCCGAGCGAATACGAAACCTGGGCGCTGGTATGCCTGGAAGCCATGGCTGCCGGAGTTCCCGTGATCATGAGCGCCGTGGGCTGCGCGCCGCATGTGATCGAGCAAGGCAGGAACGGCTACGTGGTGAAGCCGGCGGCGGCGGAAATCGCCGCGGCGCTGGCCCGGATGAATGCCGACCGGATGCACCATGAAGCGATGCGGAGCGCGGCGCGCACGGTCGCGCAGGCATACTCCTGGAGCGGCGTGGCGCGTCAGTATCTGAGGCTCATACAGGATGCCGCACCAAGCAGGGCGCCATGAGCCGCAAGATCAGTTCAATCGTTTTCGGGAACCTGGCCTCCAAACTGGTGGGGCTGCTGCGCGAGGTCCTGTTCGCGGCATGGTTCGGAACCGGGCAGACCGCCGCCGGCTTCCGCATCGCACAGACCGCCTATTTGATGCCGGCGCAAGCCTTGATTGGCGATAGCCTCAGCGCCGGCCTGCTGCCGCTGTATCGCAAGATCAAGGCAGAAGACGAATACCACGCCAAAGTGCTCGTGCTGGTCGCGGCGGTTTATGGACTGGTGTTCTCGGTCGTGGTGTCGAGTCTGCTGTACTCGTTTTCTCAGGAGATCGTCGGATTCATGGCGCCCGGCGTCGCGCCAGGGGCCCAGTCGCTTGCCGCCAAGCTGCTGAAGATCATGGGCCTGTCGACACCGTTTTTCATTCTCGGCGGCATGCTCAGCTACATCGAGGCGGCCTTCGGTCGCTTCGGCGCGATCGCATGGCGCCCGATGTTGCTCAACATCGGTTCCATTTCCGGCGCGGCGGCCGCCGTGTATACGCATCAGGATCACTGGCTGGCCACGCTTGTTTTCGCCAGCCATTTCGTTTTCTTTCTATGGACGCTCGTGCAACTCAGGCGCCTGGGCGGGGTGTGGCCTCGCGGCCGCATTCCGCTTTCGCTGATGGCCCATATGTCCGGCCGGTTTCTGGTGAGCATCGTCCCGCTGCTGGGGCTTCCGCTGGCGGCACAGATCAACACACTGGTGGAACGCATGGTTTCGTCCCACCTGGGCACCGCCATCATTCCAAGCGTCGACTACGCCCGCTTCGTGTCCGATACCACCGTGCAGCTGATCGCCATGCCGCTGGGCGTACTGACCATGTCCCTGCACGGCGGCTCCAAATCGGATGATGCTAAACGTCATGTCACCGACATGGCGTCAACGATCATGATCCTGGCGTTCCCGATCGCCGGCTTCATCGCGCTCAACGCAGAACCGATCGTACGGGTCGTATTCGCACGTGGTGCGTTCGGCGAGGAATCGGTACAAACCACCCAGGCGGTTCTTCAATGGATGGGGGGAGCCTTGGGGATGACCGTCACCGGGTATTACCTGATCAAGGCGCTCAACGCGCAGATCAGAAACCTGGAATCGTTCGCGATCACGGCCATCGCCTGTGCTGCGAGTATTCTCGTCAACCTGACACTGTGGCGGAGCTTGGGGCCGCCGACCGTGGGGCTGGCGGTCGCAAGCTACAGCGCGGTCGTCTTCACCCTGTGCCTCATACGCCTCTCTCTCTGGAGAGACCTGATCCCGCTGGGTCTCTGGATTTGCGCGGGGCTTGCCGTGCAGGCGCTGGCCGGGTTCGCACTACCGGGCATGGGGGGGATGGGCGCCTATGGGAACCTTGCCGGCAATGCCTTGCTGAGCGGCGCGCTGTGGTGTGGCCTGGCCTATTGGGTAGGCCCCGTTCGGCGTGCCGCCAGCCCGGTACTGCTTCGCATACCGCTGTTACGCACGCTTTTTCGTGAGCGCGGCTGACACCAAGGCCATCATCTTGTCGGTGCGGATCTCGTAGGTCTGTTCCTTCGCCGCGGTGAGCCGGTCGCTCAAGGGCGCACAATCACCGCCCAAGACCCTTTCAATGGCCGCTGCAAAAGCCCCGGCGCCGTCCGCGAACGTGGCTACTCCGTGGTACGCCTGCAGCGCAGGCAGCGTCGTAGCCACCACCGGCCGCCCCGCAGCCAGATACTCGAAGAACTTCATGGGAAACATCGAGCGGGTGTAGTCGTTCAACACGTTCGGCAGCAATGCGACATCCATGGCCTTCAGGTAACCGGGCAGCGAGGCATATGGGCGCCCGCCCAGAAAATGAATGTTCTTTGCGTTTCGCAACAGCGAAGAGTCTGTCAGCGGATCGCCTTCGCCAATCTCCCCCACGAACACGAACGACCATTGCGGATGCGCATCGGCCAGTTCGCGCAGCATCGGAAAATCGAGTTTGTAGCTAGAAATCGCACCGACGAAGCCGAGCCGCGGCGAGGGGATCGCGACGATGTCCTGTGGCACCTGGGTATCGTCGGAAAGCGCCTTGTTGAAATGCTCGAAGTCCGCCACATTCGAAAAGTAATGCGTCTCCGGATTCAGCTGCTTGTGCGTCTCGTACAGGTGCGGAGCCGTGGCAAAGATCAGATCGGCCCGGCGTGACAGCTCATCCTCCCCCCGCGCGACGGCTTCGGTCGGCACGCCAGGCTGGACCTTGACGTCATCCACGGCGTGGTAGACCAGCAGCGAGTACCGGTCGGCGTCATAAAGCTGTGTGGTCAGCGGCGAATAGGTCCACAGGATTTCCGGCGCGATCCGCTTGTTCCAGCACCAGAAGGCCACGCCGGCCTGCAACAGGTAGCGGTTGATCCTTCTGATGCTTGGCCGGCCGTGTAGCGGGATGACCAGGGGAGACCACACCCACAAGTTGGGTCTGACCTGCCTCGGAGGCAGCAGCCCGCGCTTCAGCCGCGTGGCGATTCGCCTGAGATCCTTGCCCGTGGCGGTTGGCGCCCGCAGTCCCTGCGATTCGACATAAAGAATCCGATGTCCCCGTGCGGCGAGCTGCACCGCCACATGCTGCTTGTTGGTCCAATAGGGGTTGTCCCAGTCCGCCGTGGAGACCAGGACGATGCCTTCGTTCTTGTTCATGCGATGCCGCCGCGCGCTGCCGCGGGCAGCGCTTGCGCATTCGGGGCTGCAATCATTGCTCGGCTGCTCCAGCGGCGCGTTTGCGCAGGCGGACAAGTGGCTCTGCCACGATGCGTTCGACGAGTACCTGTACACGAGCGAGGCAGCGTGGGTTACACGGGCCGACGCGAACCGGCTCCAAGATTGCCAGCGGAATGCAATCGACCGGGGAATATGGTGGGCGGTACTGGGATTGAACCAGTGACCCCTGCCGTGTGAAGGCAGTGCTCTACCGCTGAGCTAACCGCCCAGAGGGCGCGAAATCTAGGGAATAACAGGAAGCCTGTCAAGATAAAAGTGTCGCGGCCGTGGCCGGGATGAGCGCAGCCATGAGCCGAACCGATACGCATCCAAGTGCGCCCATCTCCAGTGGGAGAAGGGCTGGGGATGAGGGCGACCAAGAGCCAAAAACGGACCCAAAACCCGCAGGACCCGTAGCCCGGACGGAGTGAAACGGAATCCGGGATTCCCCGTAAGCTTGTGACGCCACGCCCCCGGCCTCCACCGCGTTCCATCCGGACCACCACCGGTCTCGATAAAACCTGAGCCCACCAGCCAAGTGCTCCCTTCTCCCTCCGGGAGAAGGGCTGGGGATGAGGGCGACCACGGACCAAACGCGGACCCAAAGCCCGTAGCCCGGACGAAGTGAAACGGAATCCGGGATCCCCGTAAGGTTGTTGACGCCACGCCCCCGGCCTCCACCGCGTTCCATCCGGGCGACCACCGGCCTCGACAAAATCTGAGCCCACCGGCCAAGTGCTCCCTTCTCCCTCCGGGAGAAGGGCCGGGGATGAGGGCGACCATGAGCCAAACACGGACCCAAAACCCCCAAAACCCGTAGCCCGGACGAAGTGAAACGGAATCCGGGATCCCCGTAAGGTTGTTGACGCCACGCTCCCGGCCTCCACCGCGTTCCATCCGGGCCACCACCGGCCTCGACAAAACCTGAGCCCACCGGCCAAGTGCCCCCTTCTCCCTCCGGGAGAAGGGCAGGGGATGAGGGCATGCTTTTCGGGGTACGAGAGGCGTCTTGTAGAACCAGAAACAGCTACCCTCAAACAGCCGAACCGCGCTGAGCCAGCACCTCATTCACATACTGGGTGATCTGCTCGATAAAGCGCGCTTCGCCGAATTGGGCAGCGTGCCCAGCAATGGCGTCCGCTCTCCATTGCTGCGCTTCAAAATCCTGCAGGCGTCCGTTCAATGAATCCGCAGACTGCGCCTCGAAGAACATCCCGCTCAAACCCGGCACCACGGTTTCCAGAACGCCGCCCTGGCCAAACGCCAGCACCGGCTTGCCGCAGGCCTGCGCCTCGACCGGCGTAATGCCGAAATCCTCAAGCCCCGGAAACACGAACGCATAGCAGTTCTGCAGATAGGCCAACATCTCTGCCCGCGGCAACCATCCCTTGAACTCCACCGACGGACCGGCCATGGCTTGCAGTCTCGCGCGATCCGGGCCGTCACCAACAACGATCAAGCGTCGCCCATTCTGCGAAAAGGCCTTCACCGCAATGTCGATGCGCTTGTAGCCCACCAGGCGCGAGGCAATCAGGTAGTAACCGCCGTGGTCCTGTGTAGGCGAGAACTCGTCCAGATTCACAGGCGGATGAATCACGGTCGACTCCCGACCGTAGAACCGCTTGATGCGCGCCTGGATATAGGCCGAATTCGCGATGAAATGGTCAATCTTCTGCGCAATCGCGTAATCGCGCTGCCGCAAGGGCTTCAGCATCAGCTTGGCGGCCGCCTTGAGCATCGGGTGGATCGGCTCGTGCTCCAGATACTGGTCCGGCATCCAGATGAAGCGCGCGGGTGTATGGCAATAGCTGATCGTGGTGGCACGCGGTGCAAAGCGCGCCCATTTGGCGAAACCACTGCTGCTGATCAGCGCCACATCGCAGTCAATCCGGCCCAGCGAGCGAAACGCACTCGGGTAGAGCGGAAAGTACCGCTTGAAGTGGCGGGAGACGCCCGGCAGAGCACGCATCCAGCTGTCTTGAATGGACGCGGCACGCAAGTCCGGCAGCAGCTGCTGCCGGTCGACAACACTGGTGAAGATCGGGGCTTGCGGAAGCGCCTTGTGCAAGGACGCCACGACCTGCTCTGCCCCTCCCATTTGGATCAGGTAGTCATGGACAATCGCAAGCCTGCCGGTCGCGGGTACGTCCGGTGCTGTTTGCAAATTCATTATCAGGCGTGGGCTACTCGAACTATTGGTCGGTCGCGGGTCGTGAGGTGGCATGGAGCAAAATGTGCCAACGAATTCTGACCGGCAACCATCCTTGAATCGTTAGAATGTTGCAAGCAATTATCCACTAGTGGACTCGACCGTACCACCACGATCCAGGCCAACTGCACAACTTCATGACACTAATTCGATTATTGGCCGCTGAATGTCGGCACGTCGGCCTGCCGGCAACAGCGTGCAAAGTCGAGGCCAAACAGGGGGTTCAACGCACGGCGGCGACCGCCGTGCACAACAAGGCTGTAATAATTGGTTACAGAACTCCGGCTGCTGGAGGAGGGGACAGGCCGGCCGCGACCGACGAAGTCGCCTGATCGGCGGACGGACGGGCTCAAGCGCGGTTCAGGCGGAAAGCGAACCCACCGCGTACGCCTTTCAGGTCATCCGGCGGCCCGCCCGATTGCGTAGTGCACATATCCCTGCGCCTTCATCGTCGCCGGGTTGTACAAATTGCGCCCGTCAAATACCACCTTGTTGTTCAACAAGTGGCCAATCTGCACGAAATCCGGGCTGTGGAACGGCTTCCACTCCGTAACCACAACGAGCGCATCGGCCCCTTCGCAGGCGGCCTCCGCGGAATCCGCAAGAAGCAGATCCGGCCGCTCGCCATAGATCTTTCGCGTTTCGCCCATCGCGATCGGGTCGTAAGCACGAACGCGTCCGCCATCCGCCCAGATCGCCTCCATCAACACCCGGCTGGGCGCTTCGCGCATATCGTCAGTATTCGGCTTGAAGGCAAGGCCCCACAGGGCAATCGTCTTGCCAGCCAGCGTTCCGAAGTGCGCCACCAGCTTCTGATGCAAGAGCTGCTTCTGGCCGTTGTTGACGGCCTCCACCGCGTCCAGAACCTTCGGGGCGAATCCCATCTCGCGCGCAAGATGCGCCAGCGCCTTCACATCCTTGGGGAAGCACGAGCCCCCGTAACCGGCGCCCGGATAGATGAAGTGAAAGCCGATGCGGGGATCCGCGCCCATGCCGCGCCGTACCAATTCCACGTCCGCGCCAACACGCTCCGCGATGTTGGCGATCTCGTTCATGAAGCTGATCTTGGTGGCCAGCATGGCATTGGCCGCGTATTTCGTCAGCTCTGCGGACCGCACATCCATGCTGTGGATGCGGTCGTGGTTGCGATTGAAGGGTTCATACAGGGCGCGCATCTGTTCTTCCGCACGTTCGTTGTCGGCGCCAATGATCACGCGGTCCGGCTTGCGGAAGTCCTCCACAGCCGCACCTTCCTTCAGAAACTCGGGGTTGGAGACCACGTCGAAATCGCGCTGCACGCCACGCTGCGCCAATACTTCCGATACGGCGGCCCGTACCTTGTCCGCCGTACCCACCGGCACCGTGGACTTGTTCACGATCACGCGGTAGTCCTCCAGATGCTCACCAATGGTGCGTGCCACCTGCAGCACGTACTGCAGGTCCGCGGAGCCATCCTCGCCCGGCGGCGTGCCCACCGCGATGAACTGAAACTGCCCGTGGCGCACGCCTTCTGCGGGATTGGTGGTGAAAACCAAACGTCCGCCGTCCACGCCCGCTCGCAGCAATGGATCCATGCCCGGTTCGTAGAATGGACATTTACCGGTGCGAAGCACCGAGATTTTGCTGGCATCCACGTCCACACACATGACGTGATTGCCTATCTCCGCAAAGCAGGCGGCAGTGACCAAGCCGACGTACCCAGAACCAAATATTGTGATGTTCAAGCGTTGTGAGCCCGGTTTTAAAGTGAGTGTTCGCGGATTGGATGCCACATAGGCCAGAAAGACGCAATTGTCCAAGCGCCGTATATATCTCGTCCTGCGCGCGCATCCTCCTGTGCGAGCATACTTATGGCTGGCTCGCGTGTGAATTCCGTCAGGAAACCTAAACGGGTTTCCATAGACGGGCTGGACAGACGGGCTGGCGAGCCTGCCCGGAACAAGGGTCTAATGCCCCACAAGTTACGGATGGACGCAACCATTATGCTCATGACCAGCATGATAGAGGAGTGCGCGCCCACTAGGGAAACGCGGATTCATTCGCCAGACGCGAGCGTGGATTCGGCACGAAGTCTGCAACGATGATCATATCGAAATTTGACCGGATTGAGCGATGAAGCAGTTGAGCCCTTCCTCAACGCAATGGCAGGAACACAAGCGCATCACTCAGTGTAAGAAGTTGCTTGGCGAGAGATGCGTGCGAGTAGAGCCTTGGTCGCGCTTGTTGGCGGGGATCGAACCGCACTATCCAGCGAATGGTATAGCTGGCGGATGGGGTCTGGGGAGACGCTCTCAGATGATTCGACGGCATCGTGGGACTTTGTCGGCGTTAACGGCCATGCCGGCGGAGGCACCCCGGAAAATGAATCCTGTGCCAGGCAGGCCGCCCTCTCCCCACCACCCGCTCCGCGGGCGGTCCTCCCCTCTCCCACGTCGTGGGCGAGGGGCAGCGGACTCGCTGCGCGAG
>JAHZLQ010000011.1 GCA_022599775.1 Gammaproteobacteria bacterium | reverse complement strand
GAGATGAATTTGGTTGCCATACAAGCCCCCTAAATCTTCATTATATCAATGCTTTGTGATGCAATAATCGCACCGAAAGCTTGAGCGCCGACGCAGAGGAAAGTCCGACAGACTGCTAGCCCAGGATTCATTTTCCGGGGTGCCTCCGCCGGCATGGCCGTTAACGTGAATCGCGCGCGGCGTGATGCCGACCCACCCTCGCCCGCTCGCGAATGCGGGCGGTGGATGAGGGGAACGGCTGTGCTGCAGACGATTCACTCGTCGAGTGCTGGGCTCAACCGACGGCTCGTCAGCTGCTGCTGCCGGGCCTGCACCGCTAGAAGCCACCCCGAGCCATCATTGGCATCAGTAGTGCAATGATGGCGATGGCGCCGAGTTGCACGTGCACCAGCTTGCGTGTGCCGCGCCAAGCCGCCGTATCCGGCAGGGTGCCGGCCGCTGCTGCCTTGTTCCAGCGAATGAAGCGCAGCGTCGGAACGATCGATAGCAACGCCGCGAGGATGAACAGCGTCAGCGTGCCATGGAAGGCGCCGGTGTGCAGGTAGTAGTCCATGCCCTTGCCGCCATGCGCGAGCGGCATGCGGGCAAAGCCGGTGAGCAGTACCGCGCCAGCGGCCGCGCCATAGATGCGATCCACGCGCGTGACGGTCTTCACGGCTTCTGCAGTAGGCATCAGCTTCAGCAGAAAAAGCTGCGAAACAGCGGCGCCAGCCATGAACATGAAGGCGAGATAGTGCAGCCAGGCAAGGACAATCGCGGCGGTCATGGCGGGGCTTCTCCCTGAGGCTGTGACCTGATGGGCATGGTGAGCACGCATCATATCGTCTTGTGGTTGGACTCGAGCGGTGGTGCCAACTGTGGAGTTCGGACGCGGTTGCCGATACCCGTTGCGCTACAGCCAAGCAGCCTTGATTGGCCCCAAAAGCCGATCCGGGTCTATCGCCGGTCGCCCAGGTGTCACCGGAGCGTCCGACGCGGCGTGCTAGCATCCGCCACGGCTTGCTATACGCAGACCTCATGTGCCCCAGCATTCACGGCGCGCATCGTCTCAAGCCCACTGGCGCCGCGTCACCAGCCGCTTCGTGCTCGGTCGCTCCTCCCGTTCACGTTTCGGTAGAAAGGTATGCAACAGCTCACACCCGCAGGACAGAACATCGTCAACGACTTGTCATTCCGCTATGGCCTGAGTCAGGACGCTGTCGTACACATGATGATCGCCGTCAACAATGGCGCCGGCTCCATGGCGCAGTTCTACTGCCCCGAGCTTGGAGGCGGCGGGCAGTGGATGCGCGGCGGCATGACCATGGTGGGCGATATGTTCAATCACGGCCTCAAGGCCACGGTGGACAATCTCTGTAACGAGCTATCCAACGCGCTCGCCAACAACCAGATCTTCGCGCCGGCCCCGGTCGGCAGCCGCCACAGCAGCCAATGGTGGCCGGGAGACCTCGGCAGCCCGTTCAGCAGCGGCGCGCAGAACAACATTCGCTACGCCGTCTTCCCCAACCGGATTGCTGTGGAACTCAACGGCCAGGTCACGGTGTACGACACGCTCAACCACAGCATCGGGGGCGTCAGCCAGCAGCAGGGTGGGGACACCTCCCTGAGCTTCAGCAGTCAGTTCGGGACGGTGTCCGTGAGCAGCCTGCCGATCGTCTCCGGTGCCGGACTGCCGCCCGCAGCCCAGACCCACTTCGCCGTGCCGTCCCCCAGCAACACCCAGCCGCCCCAGAACCCGGAGTCCTACGCCGCGTCGCCGGCACAGAGCGCCGGTCCGCTACCGTCTTCAACGGACGACATGATCGCCCTCATCGAAAAACTCGCACGCCTGCGGGATGCCGGTGCGCTTACGGACGACGAGTTCAACGCCAAGAAGGGCGAATTGCTGAGTCGTATCTGATTGGCTGCGGGATTCGTTGTTGTTTCCCGTCATTTTGTTGGCGGAGCGCGCATTGCTGCGAAATCGCGATCTATCCCCCGATTGCGCTGCCGTTTGAAAAGCGGGTCGGCGAGCTTGCTGGAGCCTGTTCGCGGCGCATCGATGTCCAGCGCCGACTTGTCTATCAGGTCCTTGAGAAAGAGAACGTGGTCAAGGTGTTGCGGCGGTGGACGCACTACCAGTGATTGTGATGTTGTCGCTCCACTATTCCCTGCTGCGGCAGGCTTGCGATGCCGGCGGCCACGTCCTTGGTATTCTTACCAAAGTCTGTCGTTGAGCATTCTCATGGACGATTCCACGGTCACCAGCAAAGGCCAAGTCACCATTCCCAAGGCGGTTCGCCAGAAGCTCGGCATGCGTGCAGGCAGCAAGGTGCAGTTTCGTGTCGTGGCTGACCATGCGGAATTGACCATGGTCCACGCGCCCACGGACGTCCCGACCAGCGGCTTCGGCATGCTCAAGAGCGCGCGCAAAAGGGTGCCGGCGGATTTCGATGCTGCGAGCCTTTTGAAGCCGAAGTGAACACGTGCGCAGCTTCCGCGAAGTCGCTAGTTCTCGGCCTCCATGATTGACCTATAATCAGTTCGAATACGGGTCACACAGGAGCGTGCCGTGAAGCTTGCCACCCAAATCCGCCCCATCAGCTACCTGAAGGCGCATGCCTCGGAAATCGTGCGTAACTTGGCTCAGCACGGTCCGGCGATGGTGATTACCCAGAACGGCGAGGCCAAGGCGGTTCTTCAGGACGTTCACAGCTACGAACAAACGCAGGAGACCTTGGCGCTGCTCAAGGTCCTGGCCTTGGGTCAGCAGGAACTTGCCGAAGGCAAGACAGTGCCGCTCGCGGAGGGGATCGCCCGCATCAAGGCCCGGAGGCGGCCGGCTGGCGGGTGAAGTTCAACGTCGTACTAACCGCGGGTGCCGAACTGGATCTGAGCGACATTCACGAATTTGTCGGCCGCCAGGATGGCTGGCCTCGCGCCGACCAACTGCTGGACGCCATTCAGGGCGTGTTGGAGAAGCTCGGTGACTTCCCGGAGCGGGGCGAGTATCCGCCGGAACTGACGGTGTTGGGGATCAAACAATTCCGGCAGGTCCATCACAAACCCTATCGGGTCATTTACCAAGTGAGCCAAGACTCGGTCGCGGTGTTGCTGGTCGCTGATGGTCGTAGAGATATGCAGGCGCTGTTGCAACGGCGGCTGTTGTTTTCCGGACCAATCGGATTTTCCGGAGAGCCGAAATGACTTGCTTGTGTTGCAAGGAAGATTGATTCGGGCGTTTCAGGGTCGGAGGGGTTTGGCGAAGCGCCAAGGCGCTGATTGCGGCCGCGACCGCAGCCGGCCTGAACGTCTCTTCGGGCTCGAGAAGCAGCTTGAGTTGGGATGACATTGGAGAAGTTTGCAGGTGCCGGGCGCGTTCCGCTATCGGAAGAAGAAGTCGGATTCCGATCCGCGCGCCAGTGATTTCGAATAGAAGGGCGCTATATCAAAAGTAAGCTGTCACCGCAATTCCGAGCCGGTGCATAAGCGTTCGCTGGCGATCAGGGAGAAGGCGTTAGGCCCCGACCATCCCGACGTGGCGATGAGTCTTGAGAATCTGGCCGACCTGTATCGTGCGACCAAGCGGCCTGCGGAGGCCGAGAGGCTGGATGCCCGTGCCTTGCGAATCCGTGCGATCAAGCGATGAGCGAAGGCGGTGGGATCTGGCATCGCGGTGAGTCGGGGTTGGATACCGTCTTGAGTCGCAAGCCCTGCCATCGGAATTGATGCGTCGAACGGCTCGGAGTTGTTGACGCCGTAGATCAGGTGCACCAGCCAGCGCATGCTGGCGCGGGCTTTGCGTGTCCGGCCGCGTTCACCGCGCCGCTGCGCCATGGCGGCGATGACGGTGGTGTCGCACCACGACGCGGCCGGCCAGTGCAGTGGCTTTCGCGCGGCAGAGTGCCCTGAGCAGGAGGGCGGGGTTCGTCTTCGCAGCGAGGTGCCGCACTCTTGAGAACGGGGTGATCATGGCCACAGTTGTCGATCATCGACTTGTTGAACGTGATGGGTTGGGCCGCGCTAATCGGCAGCCTTGATCAGTTCCACGTCTTTCCGAAGCAACTCGTTGACGAGTGTTCCGGTATCGATCTGACGCCGCTCGGCGCGCTGGCTCAGAAATTCCATCAGATCGGCGTCCAGGTATATCGGGATTTGTTGAGAAGAGCCGGGCCGGTAGAACTTGCCTCTTTCGGCCGTGCTCCAATCGACTGCCTCGGGAACATCGGACGTGTCGATGTTCTGGTCTGGAAGCCCGGCGAGCGCTTGCAGTTCTTCCCGCTGTTTAGAGGTCAGCTTGCTCATGGCGTTTACGCTCGTTCGCGGTGGCCTTGCGTGCCGAAATCAGGCGGATCATCTCATCACCGCGGTCGTCGGTCACGGTGTGAACGACGAGCAGCAGGGTGATCCCGCCAGCCATGCCAATCGTATGCCAACGGTCTTCGCCGTCAACTTTTCTGTCGAATACCGTCACTGACAACGGATCTTCGAAGACAAGGACGGCCGTTTCGAAGCTCAAGCCATGCTTGGCTCGATTTAGCGCGTTTTTCCGCGGGTCCCACTCGAAGCGCATAGAGCAAGCCCCTCGGATGCCTGCTCCGGCTCGCACCCGGGCAGGCATCCATTTGCATCAATCCCAGCTCAGCGCCCCGCCCGTCTGATACTCCGTCACTCTGGTCTCGAAGAAGTTCTTTTCCTTCTTGAGGTCCATGACTTCGCTCATCCAGGGGAAGGGGTTTTCCGCGCCGGGGTAGATTTCCTTGAGGCCGATCTGGTTGCAGCGGCGGTTGGCGATGTACTTCATGTATTCATTGAACATGCCGGCGTTGAGGCCGAGCACGCCGCGCGGCATGGTGTCGTGCGCGTAGCGGATTTCCAGTTCGGTGGCTTCCACGATCATGGCGCGGGCCTGCTCCTGGAACTCGGCGGTCCACAGATGCGGGTTTTCGACCTTGATCTGGTTGATCACGTCGATGCCGAAGTTCATGTGCATGGCTTCGTCGCGCATGATGTATTGAATCTGTTCGGAGGTGCCCATCATCTTGTTGCGGCGGCCAAAGCTGAGCAGCTGCACGAAGCCCACGTAGAAGAAGATGCCTTCGAACACCACGTAGAAGGCGATCATGTCGCGCAGCAGGCGCTGGTCCATTTCCGGCGTGCCGGTGTGGAACATCGGGTCTGCCAAAGACTGGGTGTAGGGCAGGCTCCACGCAGCCTTGTCGTGGATGCTCGGCACTTCCCGATACATGTTGAAGACTTCGGCCTCGTCCAACCCCAGGCTTTCGATGATGTACTGGTAGGCGTGGGTGTGGATCGCTTCCTCGAAGGCCTGGCGCAGGATGTACTGGCGGCATTCGGGGTTGGTGATGTGCTTGTAGACGGCGAGCACGAGGTTGTTGGCGACCAGGCTGTCCGCGGTGCTGAAGAAACCCAGGGAGCGCTTGATGATGGAACGCTCATCCTCGGTGAGACCGTTGGGGTCCTGCCACATGGCGATGTCGGCAGACATGCCGACTTCCTGCGGCATCCAGTGGTTGTTGCAGGCGTCCAGATACTTGTCCCAGGCCCATTTGTACTTGAACGGGACCAACTGGTTGAGGTCCGCTCGGCAGTTGATGATCTTCTTGTCGTCCACCTGGATGCGGCCGGCGCCCATTTCCAGATCTTCCAGACCGGTGGCGCCGGCAACATCACCCACAGGGGCGCTCACGGGTGCCTGCGCCTGATGCGACGTACTCGAACGTACCGGCTCGAGACGGGGCTGCGGAGTGGCGGGGGCGTCGTCCCAGTTCAGCATCTTGAATCTCCTTTTGCGGATCGCGCCATGGGGCCACCACAGGCGATCTGGAAGCACTGGATTGATTAGAGTCAGCGCGACCGTTATTTGTTCATTCGAGAGGTTTTTGCCTCCCCCCAAGCCACCGGCCGAGGCGGCCGGGAGCTGCTGCGTTTCGTTGCGTCGGGCGTTTGCGAAAGAGGCTGGCGGACGGTGTTGGAGCCCGACTTCTGTGGCCGGTTTCCAAGCGCCGCGCAGACCACGCGCAAGGCACGCGTTGCGTTGGATAAGCGTGCACTCGCCCTTGGGGTTCAGTCAAGCGAAAAACACAATCTGTTGTGGTTGGCCGACGAATGGCCCCCTATATGTTGATCAACAAACTATCCACAGCTTGTGCAGAGCGTATTCATGCGGCCTGTGGATGACGCAGTGCTTGAGCTTGTTGGGCTCGCGGCGCGGATGGGCAGGAACTGACCGCCCGGAGCGCATCGCAGGCCGGCTGAATTGTCTGACTTTTCCCGCCAGGACTTTTGCTTCGGCGTCTGAAATGCATGGATTCCGGATCAGGCCGGTGGCCTGTCCGGAATGACGGGGTGGTGGGGTTTGATCAATCCCGACCGGTTTGGCGCGATTTCCAAACGTTTAGCGCGTGTTCGTAGCGCGCCAGTTCGTCTTCGTAGACGTCGAGCACGCAGGGCGTGCAGCCGCTGCCGCAGCAATCGCTTGGCAGCGGCTTCTCCGGCGGTTCGGGACGAGGGTCCTGCGGATTGGGAGTATCGGGAACCAAAACGGTCATCGAACGATGGGCGGTTCGGTGCGGAGGAATCGCTGCCTGGAGCATCAGCCGACCATACTGATCGGCTGACGCACGCGGTGCAAATCGCGGCTTCGCTGCGGGTTGCGTCAAATCAGCACGGCGACCTGCAGCGGCGCGCTTTGTCGCAGGACATTGACGCTGACGTCGTTCTCGTGGCGCCGCAGGGCCAGGTCGATGCGTGCCTCACCCACCGGCAGGTCGCGGATTTCCAAGGTGTCGATCCACACCGGCAGACGCGGCCGCTCGAAGCGCAGCTGCGGCGGCTCCAACCAGAAGCTGAGGCCCAGGCAGCTTTGCAGCATCTGGAAGACGCTGCCGGCAGCCCAGGCCTGCGGCGCGCAGGCCACCGGGTAGAGCGTCGGGCCTTCGCCGTCGCGGCGCGGGAAACCGCAGAACAGTTCCGGCAGGCGCATCAGTTCCATGTTCAGGCTCGCGTCGAACAGGCCGGTGAACACCCGCAGCGCCTGGTCGTGGAAGCCGTAACGCGCCAGCCCCGCCATGACGATGGCGTTGTCGTGCGGCCAGACCGAGCCATTGTGGTAGGACATCGGGTTGTAGCGCGCCTCGCGTTCGGCCAGGGTGCGCAGGCCCCAGCCGCTGAAGCTGCCGGGCGCCAGCAGCGTCTTGGCGAGCGTGGCCGCCTGCGCGGGTTCGGCGATGCCCGCCCACAGTGCATGGCCGGCGTTGGAGGCGCGCACCCGGCAGGCTTGCTTGCGGCCGTCCAGTGCCAAGGCGTAGCTGCCGATGTCCTCGCACCAGAAGGCCTCATTGAAGCGCCGCCTGAGCTGCGCGGCCGCGGCCTCCAGTTGAGCCGCGCGTTCGTGCTGCCCGAGCGCCCGCGCCAGGCGGGCGGCGCCGCAGCGTGCGGCGTAGACATAGGCCTGGACCTCGCACAGCGCGATCGCGCCCGCGGCCGGTGCGCCGTCGGCGTGCGAAATCGAGTCGAAGGAATCCTTCCAGCCCTGCTGTTCGAGGCCGTCGGCGGTCTGCCGCTGATACTCGACGAAGCCGTCGACGTCGACGTCGCCGTAGCGGTCGATCCAGTCCAGCGCGGCTTCGACCGCCGGCCACAGCGCACGCAGCGTGGCCTCGTCGCCGGTGCGGCCGTGGTACTCGGCGGCCAGCACCACGAACAGCGGCGTGGCGTCGGCCGTGCCGTAGTAGCTGCCGAACGGGATCTCGCGCAGCGCGGCCATCTCGCCGCCGCGCATTTCGTGCAGGATCTTGCCGGGCTGGGCTTCGCGCGAGCGATCCAGCTGCTGCGACTGGTGCGCGGCGAGATAGTGCAGCACGCCGCGCGCCAGTTCCGGCCACAGCCACAGGGTTTGCAGGGCGGTGATGATGCCGTCGCGGCCGAAGGCGGTACTGAACCAGGGCACGCCGGCATAGGGATAGGGGCCGTAGGGCGTTTGCGAGACCAACAGTTCCAGGTCCGCGGCGGAGCGCCCCAGCCATTCGTTGAACTGCTCGTTGCTGCTGTAGAGCATCCGGCCCAGCCGACTGCCGTGGGCCTGGGCCGGCGGCGGGCACACGGCCGCGGCCGCATGCTCGGCCGGGGCGTCCAGGTCGCAGGCGATGGACCAGCGCAGTACCATGGGCTCGCGCGGTTGCAGCACCAGATCGAAGCCGGCGCCGTCCTCGACCAGGCGGTCCGGCACCGGATCGAAACGGATCTGCGTGTAGCGCGGGCGCGCGTCGAGCCCGCGGTAGCCGAGCCGCAGCCCGTCTCCCGATAGCGCTGTCGGCAAAGCCGTGCCGCGCTGCGCGCGCGTCTGGCCGCGGACTTCGAAGATGTCGGAATAGTCCGCCGCCAGATTCAGCGCCAGTTGCAGGTTCACCGGTTCCTGCGCGTAGTTCATCAATTCGACGGTTTCGTACAGCACGCCGTCGCAGAGCTGCTTGCTGCGGCGGATGTGCACGCTGTCGCGCGGAATGCCGCCGCCCGGCGCGGCGATCTCCGGCAGCGTCAGGTCCACCGAGAACGCGTTGTTGTCGCGGCTGACCGCGGAATTGAGCAGCAGCAGCGGCACGCCGGATACGCTGAACTCCAGCCGCGACAGAAAGCGCGTGCCGTCGCGGTACAGGCCCTGTTCGCCGAGGCCCGCGGGCTGGATGTCGCCAAGGCGATCGAACAATGCGAAGGCGTCGCCGTGCTTGAGCACGCGGGTGCGCGCGTCGGCGCGCGGCGAGCTGGCGCTGACGTACCAGCGTTCGTTGACGTGGATCAGATCGTCCATGGCGGCGACGCCTCAGGCGACCCGGCCCCAGGGCGCCGCCTCGCCCGGGTCGCGGCCGAAGCGCAGGCCCTCGTAGGAGCGTACATAGCCTTCGGCCATGCGCCGCGCGGAGAAGCGCTGCTCGAAGTCGCGGCGGCAGTGCACGCGGTCGATGCGGTCCAGGCGCGATACCGCGGCCACGGCTTCCTCGACGCTGTCGACGATGAAGCCGGTGTGGCCGTCGCGAATCACTTCGGGCACCGATCCGCGGCGGAAGGCGATCACCGGTGTGCCGCAGGCCAGTGCCTCGATCATCACCATGCCGAAGGGCTCGGGCCAGTCGATCGGGAACAGCAAGGCCTTGGCATGGCCGAGAAAATCGTCCTTGTCGGCGTCGCTGATCTCGCCGACGTACTCGATCAGCGGATGCCGCAGCCACGGCTCGATGTGTTCGCGGAACCAGGGTTCGTCGCAATGGTCGAGCTTGGCGGCGATGCGCAGCGGGATGCCGGCGCGGATCGCGATGTCGATCGCGCGGTCGGCGCGCTTGTCCGGCGAAAAGCGGCCGATGAAGGCCAGGTATTTTCCGGGCTGCGCCTGCAGATGATAGAGATCCTCGGGCAGGCCGTTGTACACGGTGGCGCGCCAGTTCATCGGCAGCTGCCGCAGCGGCCGGCGCTGGTCCTCGGAAATCGAGGCCATCGGCGAACTCGCGAAGCGCTCGAACAGGCCGCGGAAGTCCGGCATGTCCAGGCGCCCGTGCAGCGTCGTCAGATGCGGGATGCCGAGCCGGCGCACCAGCGGGCAGTGTGCGAGGTAGTCGCTGTGGAAGTGCAGCACGTCGAAGTCCGCGGCGTGGTCCAGCACCTGGTCGATCTGCGTGATCAGATAGGGCACGGTGTCGCGAACGTCCGGGTCGGTACGCAGCGGTCGTTCGACCAGCGGCACCAGCCGGGCCTGGGTCACGGAGTCACCGCTGGCGAACAGCGTGACTTCGTGGCCCTGACGCACCAGCTCTTCGGTCAGGTAGGACACCACGCGCTCGGTGCCGCCGTAGCGTTTCGGCGGCACGCTCTCGTGCAGGGGGGCGATCTGGGCGATTCTCATCGTCAAATTCTCCATAGGCCGTCTTCGGAAAATTCGATGCGCAGCGTCGTGGCTCTTCTCGGGGCCGCCGCTGAGCCGTCCACTGGCATCCGGATCGACGGTCCCGGACCGGATGGACGCCGGTATCGGGACGGTCTTTCGCCGCTGATGGGGTTGCCGGGAAATTTTTCAAGAGGGCTTTCGCCCTCGGCTTCGGCGATTCGCGAATCGCTCTTGAAAGTGACCGCGACAGCCCTAGATTCGCTGGCGGATCACTCCGGCCCGGGTGAGCGGCGGGGTGATGTCGTATGGGTTCCACCAGCCGATGGAGGTAACTATGAGCATCAGCAACCTGATTCCCTGGAACAAAGACCGTTCCGTGCCGGTGCAGCGGCAGGCCGACACCGAGCCGCTCATGGCCTGGCGCCAGCAGGTCGACCGCATGTTCGACGACTTCTGGCGTGCCTTCGAGGCACCGTTCGCGGGCCAGAATTTCGGCTCCGCCGGTATGGCCTGGCCGCGCCTGGACGCCTCGGAGAACGACACGTCCTACGTGATCGATATCGAACTCGCCGGCATGGACGAGAACGACGTGGAACTGTTCGTGGAGGGCGACGTGCTGGTCGTGCGCGGCGAGAAGCGCAGCGAGGACGCGGATGCCCGGCGCCAGATTCGCGAGCGTTACTACGGTCGCTTCGAGCGCCGTCTGCAGCTCGGTCCGGACGCGCTGGCCGACGAGACGACGGCGAAGATGCACAAGGGCGTACTGCGCGTCACGGTGCCCAAGTCCGAGGACAGCCCGTACCGGATGCGCCGCATCACGGTCGAGCGGTAAGCGGAACGAAACAGCGCCCGCCCAGGTTTCTGGACGGGCGCTGTTTTTTTACTACGTATTACGGCGACATGATCCTAAATGCCCAAAACTTTCCGCCAACAGATCGAGATACAAGGCGTAGTCCTCGTCGCCGTGAAAATCCGCTGGCGGCGATTCCCTCGTTGCGTCACATGGTGGGGAATATGCCGGGGACAACGATGCGGGGGGAGACGGGACATGACAGATAGTCTCGCTTGAAAGATGCTTAACGTGAATCACGCGCGGCGTGATGCCGACCTACCCTCGCCCGCTTGCGCTGAGCTTGTCCCACAAGTCTGCTGGACATCGCAGAGGAGAGTCGATAGTCTGAGTGGGTGGATCGACTTGAGGCGACATCTGACGAGCAATCGCGGTTTCTGCCGGAGGCATGGCCGTCGGT
>JAHZLQ010000010.1 GCA_022599775.1 Gammaproteobacteria bacterium | reverse complement strand
GCCATCGCTTGGCCACGCCCGAAGGCCGTGCCGCCTATGGCTTGCGAAAATGCACGGTCGAACCCACCTTCGGCATCATCAAACAGGTGATGCGCTTCCGACAATTCCTGGTGCGGGGCCTCAGGAACGTCCAAGCCGAATGGGGATTGGTGTGCCTGGCGTTCAACCTGAAGCGGATGGCGGTCTTGAACGGATGAAGAAAGTGAAGGAAAGGTCCGTTTCCATGCCCTGCAAGCCGCTTTTCGTCCCGCTGGGCAAATCCTGCCCAGATCAGCGCGGTCAAAAAATAACCACGCCAGAACGCAGCAGACAGCCCACGTTTCCAAGTCCGACAGGCTGCTAGCCATGTCACTGAAGATTACCGACGAATGCATCAACTGCGATGTCTGTGAGCCGGTGTGTCCGAATCAGGCGATCTACCAGGGCGAGGAGATCTACGAGATCGATCCCGGCCTGTGCACCGAATGCGTCGGACATTTCGACAAGCCGCAATGCCAGACGGTGTGCCCCGTCGCCTGCATTCCGCTGGACCCCGCTCACGCTGAAACCCAAGAACAACTGCTGGCCAAATACCGGCGCCTGACGGCGGCCGAGAAGGACACGGCTTGAACAATCCCTTTCGCGGCCTGCTGGTCGCGCTGCTGTTTCCGGTTCTGGCGCTGGCGGCCGAGCCGCCTGCCGCCTCGTCCACTTCCGAAGCCAAACGCCCGCCGGGCTACGCCGTGGCCAGCGCGCACCCACTGGCGACCGACGCCGGGCTGGAGATACTGGCGCAGGGCGGCAATGCCTTCGACGCCGCGGTGGCGGTGAGCGCGGCGCTGGCGGTGGTCGAACCCACCGGTTCGGGTCTGGGCGGCGGTGGCTTCTGGATGATCCATCGCGAATTCGATGATTTGGATCTGGTCGTGGACGGGCGCGAAGTGGCGCCAATCTCCGCGACCGGTGACATGTACCTGGACCGCGACGGCGAGCCGGTGGCGGAGCTGTCGCGCAATGGCCCGCTGGCCTCCGGCATTCCCGGCGAGCCGGCAGCGCTGGTGCACATCGCGCGCGTGTTCGGGGAGCTGCCGCTGGCGCAATTGCTGGCGCCGGCGATCCGTCTGGCGCAGGACGGCTTTCCGGTCGACGAGAAGCTGGCCGGTGCGATCATCGACCACGTGGATCGCTTCAGTCCCGCGGCACTGGCGGTGTTCGCGCCCAACGGCACACCGCTGAAAGCCGGCGATCGCCTGGTGCAGCCCGATTTGGCGCAGACCCTGCGCCGCTTCGCGCAGGGCGGACGCGACGCTTTCTACGGTGGCGAAACCGGGGCGCGCATGCTCGCGGGCGTGCGACGCGATGGCGGTATCTGGCAGCAGAAGGATCTGGAGGCCTATCGCATCGTCGAGCGCAAGCCGATGGTGTTCCTGGCGGGGCCGTACCGCGTCACCGTGCCGCCCTTGCCGTCGGCCGGCGGCATCGCGTTCCAGCAGATGTTCCAGATTCTCGGCCGCAAGCATTGGCCGCCGAACGATCCGGTGCTGGCGCGGCACGAGGTGATCGAGGCGATGCGTCGCGTTTACAGGGACCGTGCGGCCTGGCTGGGTGATCCGGCCTTTGTCGAGGTTCCGGTCGAAAAGCTGCTGTCGCGTGACTACACCGACGCGCTGGCGGACGGTATCGAACTCGCTCGCGCCACGCCCAGTATCGAACTGGAGCCGCCGAACGAAACCCTGCGCGAAGGCGATACCACCAGCCACCTGTCGATCATCGATGCCGAGGGCAATCGGGTGTCGGCCACGTTGTCGATCAACCTGGGCTTCGGTTCGGGCTACATGGCGCCGGGCACCGGGTATTTCCTGAACAACGAGATGGACGATTTCTCGGCCAAGCCGCTGGCGCCGAACGCCTATGGCCTGATCGGCACCAAGGCCAATGTGATCGCGCCGCACAAGCGCATGTTGTCGAGCATGACCCCGGTGATGATCGAGGGGCCGGACGGCGTGGCGGTGCTCGGCACTCCGGGCGGCAGCCGCATCATCAGCATGAGTCTGCTGGCTTCCCTGGCCTACATCTATGGCTATTCGCCGCAGGACATCGTCAAGCTGGGCCGCTATCACCATCAGTTCCTGCCGGACACGGTGGTCTACGAACCCGGCGCGTTCTCGCAGGCCGAGATCGACGGTCTGCGCAAGCTGGGTCATCAGCTCAGCGAGTCCGCGCGGTATTACGGCAATATGCAGATCGTGGTCTGGGACCGGAAAGCGCGCACGCTGAGCGCGGTCTCGGACCCGCGTGGCATCGGTGCCGGTCGCGTGGTGATGCAGGCGCCGCCCAATACGCAGGCTGGCGGTCAGGGGCGCACGATCGCAGCCGACCGCTAGGCAAACTAGGCAGATCAAGGGAGATTCACCGCATGCTGTCCCAAGCCCTGGAATGGCTCAAGCTCGGCGGCCCGGCGATGCTGGTGCTGGTGCTGATGTCGATTGCCGCGATGACCCTGACCATCGTCAAGGTCTGGGAATTTTTCGAACATCTCTACGGCGACGAGCGTTTCGTCGAGCCGCTGTTGGCCGCGTGGCGCGCGGGCAGCGCCGAGGCGCAGATTGCCGCGCTGCGCACGCATCCCTCTCCGCTGGCGCAGCTGATGATCGAAGCCGTCGACGGCCTGCGCCGCTACGGACCGAGCGAGGCGCTGCGCGAGCAGATCGCGCAGCAGGCGGCCGATCGTCTGGCTTCGGCGCGGACCCTGCTGCGGCCGCTGGAAGTGATCGGCCAGCTGGCGCCGCTGGTGGGCCTGCTCGGCACCGTGCTCGGCATGATCGAGGCGTTCCAGCGACTCCAGGCCGCCGGTGACCGGGTCGACCCGGCGATCCTGTCTGGCGGCATCTGGGAAGCCCTGCTGACGACAGCCGCCGGACTGATCGTGGCGATCCCGACCATCGCCGTGCTGAACTGGCTGGAGCGGCGTGTGGAGCGCCTGCATCAGGCCATGGAAAGCGCGCTGACGCGCCTGTTCGCGCGGCCTCAGGCGGAGCTCGACGCGGCCCGCAAGCCCGGCGCATGAACGGCTCGACTGTCCGTGCACGCATCGTATTGCCGTCCCGTCGCCGGCACGCGATTCCGTTGACCTCGCTGGTCGACGTGGTCTTCATCCTGCTGTTCTTCTTCATGCTCGCCTCCAGCTATCTGGACTGGCGCGCGTTTCCGCTGAGTCTGGCGGGCGAGGGCGGCGATGCCTCGGCACCGGTCGGACATACGCTGACGATTGCTCGTGACGGCGCCTTGCTCGATGGCGAAATCGTCAACGCCGAACAGTTGCGCGAACGCCTGCGCGGCCGCGCCGCGCCGGTGGTGGTGGTGCCTGAGGATGGCGTGCCCTTGCAGTCGCTGGTGGAATGGCTGGATCGGCTCAAGCTGTGGGGCGTGAACGCCTCGCTGGCGCGGCCGGCGGCCTCATGAAGATCGTGCTGCCGAGTACGCGGCGTGCCGGTTCCGGTCTGGATGATGAACGCCTGCTGCCGCTGATCAATGTGGTGTTCCTGCTGCTGGTGTTCTTCATGCTGGCGGGTGCGCTGTCCTCACCGGCGGCGTTTCGCGTCGATCCACCGAAATCCTCGGAGGCCGGCAGTGCCGATGCGGGCGCTTCGGCGTTGTTGTTCGGCCGAGACGGAAAGCTCGCGTTCGGCGCCGAGGTGGTGGAGGTCGAGCAGTTGCAGGACTTCAGCCGGCGCTGGCGCGCCGTGCATCCCGGTGCCGCGCTGGCGATCAAGGCCGACGCTGAGGCCGACGCCGCCCAGGTTCTGCGCCTGCTCGACGCACTGCGTGCCACCGGAATCGATCGTGTGGTGCTGATGACCACGCGCACTCCATCGAAATGAGCCCGCGGCTCAGCTTCGCGCTGCTGTGGGCGCTGATGCTGCACCTGTCGCTGGTGTTGTTCCTGGTCGCCGCGCCGGACCCGCATCCGCAAGGGGCCAACGGAGAAGGTGCCGGCGTCGAACTGCGGCTTGGCGCGGTGGCAGCAGAGCCGATCGAAACGCTGCCGGAACCACGGCCGCAACCGCCGCCGCGCGAGGCCGCGCCAGAGCCCGAGGAGCCGATCCCGGCTCCACCCGAATCCGCGCCGATTGCCGTCGAGCAGTCGGCGCCGGCCGAGCCCTTGGTGCCGAAAGTGCCCGTCGAGGCGCCGCGACTGGAACCGCCGCGATCTCAGCCCGCGCTTCGGCCCGAACCGAAGCCGGCCCCCGAGCCGCCGAGGCGGCCGCCATCGGAAGCGCAGGCGGTACCGCCCGCCCAACCACAGGCGCGCGCGCCCGGCGGCAATGGCGGCGACCGTTATCTGGCGCAGTTGCGCTCGCATCTTGCGCGCTATCGTCCGGCCTACACCGCGCATTACGGTGTCGCGCAGCTGCGTTTTCGGATCGCCGCGAACGGTGCCGTGAGCGGTGTGCGTGTGGTCGAAAGCGATGGCGACGAAGCGCTCGCGGCCGAAGCCCTGGCGCTGATCCTGCGTGCCGAGCCGATGCCGGTGCCGCCGAACGGACGCCCGCTGGAGCTGGTTGTGCCGATCGAGTTCCGGTGATCGCCTTGATCGTGAGCGAGACAAGCCGCCAGTGCGGGGGGCGTGCTACCGCATACTTTCCGTCTGCCTATTCGATGAGCGATTCATGTTTCGTAACGCTTTGCTGGCGCTGGGCCTCGCGGGGTGCGGTCTGGGCTGCGCCGCCGGTCTGCCGAATTCTTCCGAGGAGGCCGTGATGCCCCCGCCCCTGCAGTGGTCCGACGTGGCGAGCTTGGCGCTGCCTGCGGCCGGTCGCCGGATCGTCTATGGCGACGGTGATCTGCAGTTCGGGGAGTTGCGTCTGCCGGCGGCCAGCGATGCGACCGTGCCGGTGGTGCTGCTGATTCACGGCGGCTGCTGGCTGTCGGACTTCGACTATCGGCACGCCACGAATCTGGCGGCTGCGCTGGTCGACGAGGGCTATGCGGTGTGGACGCCGGAGTACCGCCGGGTGGGCGATCCGGGCGGTGGCTGGCCCGGTACCTTCACCGATGTGGCGGCGGCTGCCGATGCGCTGCGGGGTCTGGCACAGGACTATCCCCTGGACCTGCGCCGCGTGGTCGCGGTGGGCCACTCGGCCGGCGGACAATTGGCATTGTGGCTGGCGGCGCGCGAAGCGCTGCCAAGGGACAGCGAAATTCGTGGTGAGGGGCCCTTGCCCCTGGCCGGCGTGGTCTCGCTGGCGGGCATCACCGACATGGCGGCCTACAGCGTGGGCGAGCCCGGCAGCTGCAATTCCGCGGTGGTGCCGCTGATGGGCGGTACGCCGGATGCGGTGCCCCGCCGTTACGCCGAAACCTCTCCGCTGAGCTTGCTGCCGCGTTCGGCGCCGCAGTGGTTGGTGCAGGGCGCGCGTGACAGCATCGTACCGCCGGCGTCCGCCGCGACTTATGTGAAGGCCGCCATGGCTGCGGGCATTCCGGCGCAGCTGGTAGTGGTGCCGCAGTCCGGGCACTTCGAACTGGTGGTGCCGGGCTCAGTGGCTTGGTCGGCGGTGCGTGAGGCGATTGCCGCAGCGTTCAGGAATTCAGCAGCTCGCTGAGCATGGGCAGGGCCAGGTCGCAGGCCGCTTCGGCTTTCAGGCTCAACAGGGGATCGGCACGCGTCACGCCGAGGTTGATCGCGGCGATCGGGAGGCCGTGCCTGGCCGCCGCGACGGCGAAGCGATAGCCCGAATAGACCATCAGCGAGGAGCCTACGACGAGCAGGGCATCGGCCGCCGCAAGCGCGGACATGGCTTCGTCGACACGCGTTTTCGGCACGTTCTCGCCGAAGAACACCACATCCGGCTTGATCAGTCCGCCGCAGCGCGGGCAGTCCGGCACCTCGAAGCCGGAGAAGTCGAGTTCGTCGAGATCGGCATCGCCGTCCGGGGCGTAGTCGGCGCTCAGCCCAAGCCAATCCGGATTGCGCTCGATCAGTGTCTGTTGATACGCCTCGCGCTCCTCGCGCAGCCCGCAGCTCAGGCAGATCACCTCGTCGAGCCGTCCGTGCAGATCGATGACCTCGCGGGTGCCGGCCTTCTGGTGCAGGCGGTCCACGTTCTGGGTCAGCAGGCCTGCGATCCGACCTTGGGACTGCAATGCGGTCAGTGCGTGGTGGGCGCCATTGGGCCGTGCATGACCGAAGTAGGGCCAGCCGACGAAGCTGCGCGCCCAGTAGCGTGCCCGCGTCAGCGCCTCGTCACGAAACGCCTGGATCGTGACCGGCGGCTTGCGCTTCCAGGCGCCGCCGGCGTCGCGATAGTCGGGAATGCCGGAGGCGGTGCTGCAACCGGCGCCCGTGAGCACGAACAGCCGCGGGTGGTCGAGCACGAAGCTCTGCAAGGCCGCCAGTTCCCGTAGCGGCTTGTCCAGAGAAACGGTTGCGGGAGCGGTGACGGACATCAGCCAGCGGTTTCGGTATCGCCGATGTAGATGCCGAGGCCGTGCGCCGTGGTGGCCAGTGTGCCATTCGGGTCCAGCGGCCGCGCGCCGATGGTGACTTCGGACAGCGGTACGTCGACCACGCTGAGATTGCGCCAGGCGACCATGCGGTCGAGCTGGCCGCGCATCACCAGGTCGACGGCGTGCACGCCGAAGGCGGAGGCCAGCAGCCGGTCCTGCGGCGAGGGCGACCCGCCGCGCTGCACATGGCCGAGGATCGTGACGCGGGTTTCGGTGTGCGTCGTATCGGCGATGCGTTCGCCCAACCAGTGCCCGATGCCGCCGTAGCGCGTACTGCCGGGTGAATGGACGGCCGAACCGTCGTCACGCTTCACGCCTTCGGCGACGACCACCAGGGCGTGCGTGCGACCGCGGTCAAGGACCTTACGGATCGCGGTGGCCACGCCGTCCATCGAGTACGGGATCTCGGGGGCCAGCACCACGTCGGCGCCGCCGGCGATGCCGCCCTGCATCGCGATATAGCCGGCGTCGCGACCCATGACTTCCACGATCATCACGCGATGATGGCTCGCGGCGGTCGGTTGCAGACGGTCCATGGCGTCGGTGACGACGCCGACCGCGGTGGCGTGGCCGATCGAGAAATCGGTGCCGTGCACGTCGTTGTCGATGGTCTTGGGCACGCCCACCATGCCCACGCCCACCGCGTGACACAGCCGCGACACGATGCTCATCGAGCCGTCGCCACCGATCACCACCAGCGCGTCGAGTTCCAGCTCGCGCACGCCGTCGCCGAAGTCCTGCGAACGGTCGCGCACGCTGCCGTCGGCCATCGGAAACCGGAACGGATCCCCCTTGTTGGTGGTGCCGAGCACCGTGCCGCCTTCACGGAAGATGCGGCCATCAAAGGTGCTGGGCGTGAGTTCGACGTAACGCAGCGGTCGCTCCATCAGGCCCAGAGTGCCGTCAAGAATGCCGTAGACCTGCAGACCGTAATGATTGACCGCGCGAGCGGTCACGGCGCGGATCACGGCATTGAGACCGGCACAGTCGCCGCCGGAGGTCAGTACACCGATTCTGCCAATTTGGGGTAGGGCCATTGCGCGATAGGCTGTGTTGCCGATGAGGGGCCGACTACGTTACCAGCCGAGCCCAAGGATGACGCCCTATAACGGCTGGCCGAGCAGACTCACCAGCCAGCGTTCGAACAGGTCTGTGACCGGGTCCAGTGATCCGGTTTCGGGCAATACAGCCGCCTGGGTTCCCCAGTCCGGGTCGCTCAGATCCTCGGTGCCGTGCGCGATCACCGTGTCGTTCTCGATCAGTGCATATTGCACACTGATGCGCGGTGGCGTGTCGGGGCGGTAGATCCGCAGTTGCTGCGGCGTGGCCAGCCAGCGGCCGTCCTTCATGCCGAGCAGTTCCATGCGCCCGGCGAGATCGACGTTGGTGATCGCTACCGCCAGTTTCTGGCCATCGCGCAGCCTCGCCGACATCACTGTCATCAGCCGTTCGCGCAACTCGGCCATCAGCGCCGGATCGGTTTCGCCGATGGTGCCGGTGGGGGCCACGAGGTCGGTGAAATGCTCGGGCTCCGAGAAACTCAGTTCAGCAACGCCCTGGGCCGCCGCCGGGGCGGACAGCGCTGCGCACAGCAGGCCTGCGAAAACGTGCACAAACCGCATCGGATGCTCCGCGTGGTAGAGACAGGTCGCCGCAGTCTGCGTGAGCGCAGCTTCCGGGCGACTGAATGTTCCGTCTTGGTGATCGGTCACGATTCGTCGTCCCGAGTTTCGCGTTCAACGCGGCGCGACGGAGCGTATCCCAGTCTTGTCGCCTGCGCGTAGCCGTGCAGGGCGCCGCGCACGCCGCGCAGTCCGTAGCCCATCAGCACGGCGATGCCGCTGAGTATGCACAGCGGCACGCCCGCGACGGCCATCCAGAACAATCGCGCATGGCGGCTGTCGCGCCAGGCAGAGGCCGAGGGTTGGGCCGGATACAACTCGGCGATGCTGTCGTGGCCCGGCAGGTGGCGCAACCAGGCGCGTTCGCCGACCGCCTCGTCACGGCCGACGGCTTCGACCCAGCGTGAGGCGCCGTCGATCTCGACGCGGTAGCGCAGGGTCTTGGTTCCCAGCGCGTCCTTGTCCACGCGGCGTTCCAGCACCGCGACGGATTCGACCACGCCGTTGCGGCTCAACTCGCTCAGATCCTGGTAGGCGCGCCAGGCCACGAAGGCGCTGAGCAGGCCCAGCAGCAGCCCCATGATCGCGACAGCTCGTCTCATCGTTGTCCTGTTGGTGAACCTGTATCCCGCACCGGCGGATGCGAGTGTCCGTGAGTGTACGGGGCTTGTGACCGGTCGTCCGCGGACGCTGTCCGCGAATTGAGAAGAAAAATATTCTATATAAAAATCAATAAGTTGAAATAAATTTTGGACTGGCACGTTGCTCGCAATAAACGTCTTGCCCGGATTGAACACAAGGAGGGGCTGAAATGAAACAGACCATGATCAAATCTCTATTCCTGCTGGCGCTGTGCGGCGCGGCGACGTCTCCGGCTCAGGCCGCGGATTCCAGCAGCGCGCGCGTGGCCACCGGCGTGGGTCAGTGGATCGCGGCGCAGGGCAATGCGGCGCTGCGCGAGATCGAGGACGAACTCAAGCGTGATCTCGCCGATCGCCTGCATCCGGCGTGGTTGCCGTCCCGGGACGATGAGCGTTCGGACGAACAGCCTGCGCGCTGAGGCATGCGGTCTGGGACAATACAGCGCTGTTGTCTCACCCATGAGATGTGCCCACGCCGAATGAACGACGAACGACTGATCGAGCTTGAAACGCGACTGAGCTATCTCGACGACACCGTTCAGGTGCTCAACGAAGTGATCACGGCGCAGAATGCACGCATCGACAAGCTCGAAGCCTGGTGTCGGGCGCTGGCCGAACGGGCGCGGCGCCAGGATGACGGCGGCGGTGCGGTCACCGGCGACGAGCGCCCGCCGCACTACTGAGCCGGGTGTCAGGGGCTCGCGGCCTTATTGGGCCGACGCCGTGGTTTCGGCTTCGGTTTCGAAGTGCTTTCGGAACCAGCGGTCGATCATGCGCTTGTCGTAGTACATCGATTCGTTGGAGCCGACCGGCCGGGAACTTGTGAGGTAGCTCATGTCCGCCAGCTTGGCTTCGCCGGAATCCACCACCTCGTCATCCTGCTTCACGCTGAAATTGAACTGCATGCGCGGCCAGGTGATGTCGCGCATCAGCCGCACGTCTTCGAGGCCGGGACTGCGTGAAGGCTCGAAACGACCGGCCAGGTCGATGTCGGTGATCTCGATCTCCAGCGTTTGACCGTCCTTGAGATACTTGGCGCCTTCCTTCTGGAAGTGCGTGCTCAATTCCTTCATCACCGACTCGCTGGCACGGCCGTAGAGTCCGCGGTCCGATGCGTCGGTGAAATCCTTCGAATCCTTGTACTCGACGCTTACCGGATCAGGTTTGTCGTCGGCTTTGTCGTCCATGGCCCAGGCGGGCAGCGCCAGTGCCAGCGTGCCGCTGAACATCGCGCCAAACAGGCTTGCGGTCATTTTCGTCATCACGAATCTCCAGCGCCGTTTCCGGGTGAATCCAATCCCATGTGGCTACTTTAACGCCGCGCACGAGAGAGGGTTGACGACCCCGCTGGGTCGAAGACGCCTGATTCAGGCGAGACGATTGAGTCCGTTGTGCGCGGCCACGCGGTAGGCCTCGGCCATCGTCGGGTAGTTGAAGGTGGTGTCGATGAAATATTTGAGGCTGTTCGACGGCAGCGCCATCACCGTCTGGCCGATATGCACGATTTCCGAGGCGCGGTCGCCGAAGCAATGGACGCCGAGCACTTCCAGGGTCTCGGCATGGAACAGGATCTTGAGCAGGCCGGTGGTTTCCTCGGTCATCTGTGCACGTGCCAACTGTCGGAAGTTGGCTTGGCCGACCTCATAGGGAACCTGATCACGTTGCAGTTCGGCCTCGGTGCGACCCACCGAACTGATCTCGGGAATCGTATAGATGCCGTTGGGCATCAGCTCGAAGCGGTGCGGCGGCAGCTGCGGGTCGAGAATGTGCGAGACGGCATAGCGGCCTTGCACATAGGCGGCGCTTGCCAGCGCTGGCGGCCCCGCGACATCGCCCACGGCGTAGATGTGGGCCTGCTCGGTCTGGTAGTGGCCGTTGACCTTGAGCTGTCCGCGCGAATCGGGATTCAGACCCAGCGCCTCCAGTCCCATGTCCTGGGAATTGCCGGTGCGGCCGTTGGCCCACAGCAGCAGGTCGGACTTGATGCGCCGTCCGGAACTCAGATGCAGCACCACGTCGTTCTCGCGTGGCTCCACGCGCTGCATGGTTTCGTTGTGGCGGATGATGCAGCCCTGCTGGCGCAGGTGATAGGACAGCGCCTCCGTGATTTCGCCGTCGAGGAACGACATTAGGCGGTCCTGCGTGTTGACCAGCGTGACCTTGGCCCCGAGGTTGACGAAGATCGAGGCGTACTCGCTGCCAATCACACCAGCGCCGTAGATCGTGACCGAGAACGGGTTCTCGTCGTAGCGCAGCACGGTGTCGCTGTCGACCACGCGCGGATGCGCGAAATCCAGCTCCGGCGGATGGTAAGGGCGCGAGCCGGTGGCGATGATGAAGTGATCCGCACTGATGCGCTGGCTGAGCGACTTGGCCGTCACCTCGACCGTGTTGGCGTCGAGGAAGCGCGCGCTGCCGCGCAGGATCGGTACGTTGTTGCGCTGGTAGTAGCGCTGACGGTGGGCCACCTGGGTAGCCACGACACGGCCAGCGCTGGACAGCAATTGCGGAAAGGTCACGCGCAGGTCCGCCATCGCCGGTCCCAGGAACGGGTTCAGCCGCGCATCGTGCAGGGTCTTGACGGCGTGGCGCAGGGCCTTGCTGGGGATCGTGCCCCAGTGCGTGCAGCCGCCGCCGACGTCATGGTAGCGCTCCACCAGGGCGACGCGCTTGTGGTTCTTGGCGGCCATCATCGCGGCGCCTTCACCGGCCGGGCCGCTACCGATGACGAGGACTTCGTAGTGCTGTGTGGACATGATCTCCTGGGTGCCCACGCATCATCGGCAGGCACGGCAACGGGAATGCCGCGAATGATACCGGGCGCACGCCTCGGTTGGGCCCGGCTGAGACCAAAGAATCTAACGGCGATGCCGACAGCGGCGCCCCGCAGACTGAATCGCGTGCGGCGTGGACGTTCTCCTCACCCACCGCTCGCATTCGCGAGCGGTCCCCGTACCCGAGGGTCAGTCGGCATCACGCCGCGCGTGATTCACGAGAATCAGTGCGATTCCATCCAGGCTGCGCGAATCTTGCGGCCGCACTGCACGCTGTCCCAATAGGCGGATTTCGACAGTTTCTTGCGTGCCACCAGACCATAGGTGCTCCTGTCCGCCGAAATCCACGGATAGAAGCCCATCAGACCGGGACTGCTGAAGGCGCCATCGCCGGTGTCGGGGGCATCCTCGACCCAGTGGTTGAGGCTGTAGTGCCAGCGCTCCTTGACCGGGCTGGACAGGGCATCGCAGCCGGCGCCCTCGAACGCGCAAACCGGCTTGTAGCCCAGATAGTCGTGAATGCGCAGATCGCCGGCCACGATTTTGCTCAGAAACTTGCCGTAGGCCGCCGGACTGGCCTCCAGACCGCCGGCCGGCTGCGGTCGCTTGTAGGCGATGTCGAGTCCGCTCAGGCCCAGCGTTCCCATGACGGTGCTGGTCAGCTCGTTTGCGCCCTTGCGGCCGAAGCCCATGCTCACCGCCATGCGCTGATCGTGTCCGCCACCATACGAAAACCGTCCC
Organism: Gammaproteobacteria bacterium; assembly: GCA_022599775.1. Taxonomy (GTDB): domain Bacteria; phylum Pseudomonadota; class Gammaproteobacteria; order Nevskiales; family Nevskiaceae; genus Banduia. The sequence goes on along the minus strand of JAHZLQ010000010.1, from coordinate 26,566 downwards.
ACCGAGCTGCTGTTGCGCTTGCTGTTGGAGCGCGCATCCATGCAGGAGTCCACGCTCTTCGACAGCAGGCAGAACAGCGGATTGAAATCCGTGTAGCCGGATTTCATTTCCAGGAACGAAAGCTGCTCGTCACTCGGCTTCTGAGCGGCGCCCAGGGTTTCGACGACGTAGGCGCCCCAGACGAACTTCGAAGCCGAGGCGATATCGATCGTCTCGTCGGCGCTGTAGTCGTCACCGACACGTCCGCTGGCGAGCACGCCTTTGCCGTTGCCGATCTCCCAGTAGAAATCGTCGATGGCCTGACATTGCGGGTCGGTTTTCGCGACGTTCGCTGCGGCGGAGTCCGACGAGCCCGTCTTTTCCGGTGCGGCGGCCGACAGGTCACAGGCATTGAGCAACAGCAGGGTGGCGATCAGGGCGGGCAGGCGTAGCGTCGGGCGCATGGTCGAAAATCCTTTCGAGAGCCGGGGCGGGGCCCTTGAGCGTACCAGCCTGCTCATGCGCCGGTGAGCGTGGCTTGAACATCGCGCGGCGGGTGGTGCAATCGGCGCAGCCTGAGGCTAGTCTACAAAACGAACGTTCAATAGTGGCTGCCGCGCTGCCGGTAAGCCGAGAAAACCGAATGACACGGGAGGAGAACTCGATGCAGTCGATTTCGCGACGCGACGATGTCGCCAACACGCTTGGCCGTTGCCGGCAGGCGGGCGTCAGCCGCCGCAGTGTATTGATTGGCGGCGGCATGGGCGTAGCCCTGTTCGCGGCCGGCGGCTGGGTCGCGACGCGACTGACCGATGGCACCGCGCAGCCGCTGTTCGACGGAAAGCGCCTCGACGCCGCCCAGCAACAGATGCTGGCGAGAGTGGCCGACGCGGTGTTCGAGACGCTGCTGCCGACGGATGCCGCCCGTCGCGGCGAGACGCTGCACTGGATTGTGGAGAACGTCGATCAGGCGATCGACGGCATGCCGCAGGCGCTGCGCGAAGAGACGCTGCAGTTGCTGGCGATGCTCGGCGCGGCACCGACGCGCTGGCTGTTGATCGGCCAGTGGCAGTCCTGGAGTGCCGTCGAGCGCGCGGCCTTGCAGTCGCGCCTGCTGGCGCTGCGTGGCAGCGGCTATGCGCTCAAGCGGACGGTGTTCATCGCACTGCACGATCTGGTCTGTACGGGCTACTACGGCGACCGTCGCAGCTGGGCGGCCATCGGCTACCCGGGACCGGTCATCGACCGCGTCGACAACGGGTGAGCGTGATGAAAGCCAATCAGACGATCGATGCGGCACGACTGGATCAGGATCTCAAGCTGAATGCCGATGTGGTCATCGTCGGTACCGGCGCCGGTGGCGGATTCGCTGCCGAAACCCTGTCCCGCGCCGGGCTCAAGGTGGTGATGCTCGAGGCCGGCAACTACAACACGGCTGCCAATTTCTCGCAGAACGAAGGTGTTTCGTTCCCGATGCTGTACCAGCAAGGCGGCGCGCAGCGCACCAAGGACAAGGCGATTTCGGTGTTTCAGGGCCGAACCGTCGGCGGCACGACGGTGGTCAACTGGACGTCCAGTTTCCGTACGCCATCACAAACGCTGGCGCACTGGGCCGGGCAGTACGGCGTCGCCGACATCAGCGTGGAGCAATTGGCGCCTTATTTCGACGCGGTCGAGCAGCGCCTGTCCATCACGCCCTGGGAAAGCTTTCCGCCGAACGAGAACAACGCGGCGCTGGCGCGCGGCTGCGAGAAGCTGGGCTACAGCCACAGCCGGATGAAACGAAATGTGCGCGGATGTGCCAATACCGGTCTCTGCGGGCTCGGTTGTCCGATCAACGCCAAGCAGTCGATGCTGGTGACCACCGTGCCGGCGGCGCTGGAGAATGGCGCCACTCTGGTCTACCGCGTTCGTGTCGAACGCATCGTGCATGACGGCAAGCGCGCCACCGGTGTGGTCGGTGTGGCCTATGCGGAAAACGGCATCGACAAGACCGCGCGCCGTGTCGAAGTCAGTGCGCGGCACGTGGTCGCGGCGGCGGGATCGATCCGTACGCCGGGGCTGCTGATGCGGTCGGAAGTGCCGGACCGGTCCGGAATGACCGGCAAGCGCACCTTCCTGCACCCGGTCAGCGGCGTACTCGCGATCATGCCGGACACGGTTGACGGTTGGCGCGGTGCGCCCCAGTCCACCTACAGTGATCATTTCCTGTGGCCGGACGACGGCCGCATCGGCTTCAAGCTCGAAACCACACCGTTGCAGCCGGTGTTCGCCATCGGCCTGTTCGACAAGAGTCTGGGCGCGGCCCATGGCGACTATGTGCACCACTTCCGCAATCTGCATTCGGAAATCGCCTTGTTGCGGGACGGTTTCGACGAACGCTCGCCGGGTGGTTCGGTGGAGCTGGACGAAGACGGCGAGGAGGTTCTGGACTATCCGCTTACCGACTATGTGCGGGAGGGCTTTGTGCGCGGAATGGAAACGATGATCGACGTGCAGTTCGCGGCCGGGGCGGACTACGTGGTGCCCTGGCACAGCGCCGCGCAGCCATTACACAGTGCCGACGAGGCGCGCACATGGCTGGCCGGGCAGGGGAGTGGCGTCCAGTACGGCTCTGCGCACGTGATGGGCGGCGCGCTGATGGGCACCGAGCCGCGCAGTTCCGTGGTCGATTCCTACGGACGGCACCACACGCTCGCCGGTCTCAGCGTGATCGACGGCTCGATCTTCCCGACCTCGATTGGCGCCAATCCGCAGGAAAGCATCTACGGCTTTTCGCTGCGCAACGCTCGCAAGCTCGCCGAGGATCTGGCCTGATCGACTTGCCGTTGTCGCCAGCGGCCCCAATAGTGTGGGTCTACGTCTTTGGAGCGCGTCGCCATGGCCCTGTTCGGCAGCAGTCTCAAGATCAAGCCCAGCGAATTCCCGGTGGCGGAGTTCAATCCCGCGCCCGAAACCTCGGGGCCACAGCTCGCAATATTGGCCGGTGGCTGCTTCTGGTGCGTGGAAGCCGTCTATCAGGATCTGGACGGCGTGAACAAGGTCGTCAACGGCTATTCGGGCGGCAGCGCCGAGACCGCCGATTACACGGCGGTCTGCAGCGGAACCACCGAGCATGCGGAAGTCGTGCAGATCGAATATGACCCCGCGAAAACCTCGTACGGCGAGTTGCTGCGCATCTTCTTCTCGATCGCGCACGATCCCACGCAGCTCAATCGTCAGGGCAACGACGTTGGCACCCAGTACCGTTCTGCGATCTTCTATCAGAACGATCTTCAGAAGACGGTGGCGGAACGCTACATTGCGCAGCTGGACGCCGCCCGCGTTTTCTCCTCACCGATCGTGACGCGGCTGGAACCGCTGCAGGATTTCTTCGAGGCCGAGGCCTACCATCAGAACTACGCGTCCCAGCATCCGGGGCAGCCGTATATCGCGGCCGTGGCATTGCCCAAGGTGGACAAACTTCGGGAGTACTTCGGCGATCGCCTGAAACCCTGAGTGGACCGACGATGTCAATTGCTCAGCGCGTGAGGATGTCGACGATCTCCAGGGTCGAGGCCACGAGCCGCAAGGTTTCGTCTTCGATACGCACCACCATGCGGCCGTGGCGGTCCACCGGGCTGATCACCTGCGCATAGGCATACAGGTCCCGGTCGAGATAGGCGCCGGGATATAGCTTCTTCTTCCAGCCTGGCGGCAGCGGCTCTCCGCGCTGCACCTTCTTCTGCAGGCCGGGTGGCAGTTCGCCGTGCCCCGGCTGTGCCATCGCGGTGATCGGCGGCGCCAGCAGCGCAGCTGCGATCAGGGCGGCCATCCACTTGTTTCGTGTCGATCTCATGTCAAGCTTTCCGAGTTCATGAGCCGTGACCCTAGCCGGCGTTTCTGAGCCGGGACTGAACGGCGCGCGAACTCGATTGCCCGGAAACCCCGATGATTCAGCGTCTGACGGCCGCCGATCGTACATCCGCACTCGGACGCGCCGGTCGCGTTCTGGAAACGGCGCTGCTTGCCCTGGAGACCTACGAGGCAGTCGGGGCCGGAGATCGGCGCGGCTGCGCAGTACACGCGGCGCTCGTTCAGGTCGCAGCGGACAGCTTGTGGCAGTTTCTGGTGCAAAGAGAAGCCTGCGGGCTGACCGATCACCGCTCGGTCGACGAGCACTTCAGCGTTCCCTCGATCGTGTGGAAACGGATCGGCGTGCAGCCAAGCCCAACTGACAAGGTCCGAATGTCGTGAAGACCCAAATCGCCATCATCGGGGCCGGCACCGCCGGTCTGTCCGCCTATCGCCAGGCACGCAAACGTACGGACAGCGTACTGCTGATCGAGGGTGGTCCCGGCGGTACCACCTGCGCGCGCGCGGGCTGCATGCCGTCGAAATTGCTGATCGCCGCAGCCGATGCCGCGCATGCGGTGCGCGAAGCGAACGTGTTCGGCGTACGCACCGAGCCCCCGCGGATCGATGGGGCGGCGGTGATGCGCCGTGTGCGCGAGGAACGGGATCGCTTCGTGCGCCTGACGCTGGAAGATATCGAGGCGTTTCCGGCGCGACATCGCATCAGTGCGCACGCCCGTTTCGTTGACGACCATCGACTGCGCCTCGACGACGGGCGTGAGCTCGAAGCCGAGCGCATCATCATCGCCACCGGATCATCGCCATCCATTCCCGAGCCTTGGCGTGTGCTGGGCGATCGCTTGGTCGCCAACGAGCAGGTCTTCGAATGGCGGAGTCTGCCCGAATCCGTGGCGGTGGTCGGTACCGGCGTCATCGGGCTGGAGCTCGGTCAGGCGCTGCATCGTCTTGGCGTGCGGGTGCGCCTGTTCGACAAGGGGCGCTCGGTCGGTCTGCTCAAGGATCAGGCGGTGATCGACTACGCACTCAGGCTGTTCGAGGACGAAATGCTCTGGAGCGCGGAATCGGAGCTGGAAACGCCCCAACGCGACGGCGACCAGGTACTGCTGCGCTGGACCCAAGGCGGGCAGAGCCATCAGGAGCGTTTCGATTATCTGCTGGCGGCCACAGGGCGCCGGCCGAATGTGTCGCAGCTCGGCTTGGAAAACACAGGGCTGAAACTCGACAAGCACGGCGTGCCCGAATTCGACCGTCAAACCTTGCGCTGCTCGCTCGATCACATCTTCATCGCCGGTGACGCCGACGGCGAACTGCCGCTGCTGCACGAGGCCGCCGACGATGGACGTTTCGCGGGGCTCAATGCGGGGCGATACCCCGACGTTCGACGCTATCCGCGACGCGCCGCTCTGCAGATCCTGTTCAGCGACCCGCAGATCGCGGTCGTCGGCGCTGGCAGCGCCGTACTCGAGGCGGCCGGCCGGCCATATCGTGAAGCCAGCCTGTCGTTCGAAAACCAGGGACGCAGCCGCGTGATCAATCGTAATCGCGGTTTCGCCAAGCTCTACGGCTGCCCGCACAGCGGCCGGTTTCTGGGCGCCGAGCTGATCGCCCCCAATGCCGAGCACCTGGCCCACCTGCTGGCCTGGAGCGTGCAGCAGAAGCTGAAGGTGTCGACGATGCTCGACATGCCGTTCTACCACCCGGTGATCGAGGAAGGCTTGCGCAGTGGGCTGCGCAGTCTGTTGCGCAACATGCAGATGGGCGAGGAGCCGGTGCCGGGTTGCATGGACTGCGGGCCCGGTGGTTGAGACCCTAGCCGCATGAAAAAACCTGCACTGGTCATATTCGATCTCGATGGCACCCTGGTCGACTCCGCGCCGGATCTGGCCGAAGCCGTGGGCCGCACGCTGGGAGAACTCGGCCTGCCGTCGCCCGGTGAGGCGCGCATCCGTGCCTGGGTCGGTCACGGCGCACGGCAGCTGCTCGGCTCGGCGCTGGCCTGGGCCGGACGGCCCGACGCCTCCGTGCTGGCGGAGCGCGAGTTCGAGCGTTTCATGCGGCACTACGGCGACTGCCTGTGCTTGCAGACGCGCGTCTATCCGGGAACCGTGGAAGCGCTCGATGCGCTGGCGCAACAGGGCGCCAAGCTCGCGGTCTGCACCAACAAGCCGCATCGCCATGTCGAACCGCTGCTGACGGCTCTGGGCCTGGCGCCACACTTTCGGGCCTGGCTTGGCGGGGACGCACTGCCCACGAGAAAGCCCGATGCCGCGCCCCTGCTGTGGCTTGCGCGCGAAGCGGGTTGCGAGGCACGCGACAGCCTGATGGTCGGTGACTCGCGAACCGACATACTCGCGGCGCGCGCGGCCGGCATGCCGGTGGTCGTGCTCGAACACGGGTATCCTGCGCAGGAGCCGATCGACGATGCCGACGGGCGCCTGCCCGGATTTGCGGCCCTGCCAGACTGGATTCATCGGTGCCGGAGCACACTGTGGCCGGACCCACTGGAATCAGGTAGATCGGATTGAATCTCTTTCGTTGCGGACATTGCGAAATCGTCGTTTTCTTCCAGAACGACCAATGCCTGAGTTGTGGCGCCAAGCTTGCGTTTCTGCCGGACGTCGGCGTGATCACCTCGATCCGGCCGCTCGACGGCGGCTTGTGGGCACCGGAGGCCCCCGCGCTCGCCAAGCGGCGGTACCGCTTGTGCGAACACGACGCGGTGCAGGGTTTCTGCAACTGGGCCGTGCCCGTGGACGACCCGAATCCGCAATGCGTGTCCTGCCGTCTCACGCGCACGATTCCGGATCTGGATCTCGAAGGCCACCACGACGCCTGGGTCAATCTGGAATCCGCCAAGCGTCGCCTGATCTACAGTCTGCTGGAGCTGCGGCTGCCCGTGGCCGATACCAGCGAGGACCCGGAGCATGGCCTGGTATTCGAGTTTCTGGCCGATCCGCCGCCGCAGGCCGAGGACAGCGCGCCGGTGATGACCGGCCATGCCGGCGGCGTGATCACGATCAACATCGCCGAGGCCGACGATGCGGAACGCGAGCGCCGCCGCCTGCAGCTGCACGAGCCGTATCGCACGCTGCTGGGCCATTTTCGTCACGAGATCGGTCACTATTACTGGGACCGTTTGATCGATGACAGTGAGCGACTCAAGCCGTTTCGTGCGCTGTTCGGCGACGAGCGCGAAGACTATGCGGAGGCCGCACAGCGACACTACGAACAGGGCGCGCCGGCGGACTGGTCGGCACGATTCATCAGCGCCTACGCAACCATGCATCCCTGGGAAGACTGGGCCGAGACCTGGGCACACTATCTGCACATGCTCGACACCATCGATACGGCCGCCAATTGCGGCCTGCAGATGACGCCCGCAGCGTCCGATTTGCCGGCCTTGGATCTGGTGCTGGGGGACACGCGGGCGTCACAGCTCGATTTCGACGCTTTGTACGAAAAGTGGACGCCTTTGACCTTCCTGCTCAATAACCTCAGCCGTAGCCTGGGGCAGGGCGATGCCTACCCGTTCGTGCTGCCAGCGCCGGCCGTCGACAAGCTCCGATTCGTCCACGACACCATTCGCGCGCAGCAAGCCTGAAGCTCGACGCGCAGGACCGCTTGCGTCCGCCTCCCCCGTCATTCCGGACGAGCCGCCGGCTCGATCCGGAATCCACGCGACGCTCGGTGGCCCGGCGTGGATTCCGGGTTCCCGCTACGCGGGCCCCGAAATGACGATGGCGCTTGTCTGAGAGGACCGGACCGCCATTCACAAAAAAGCCCCTCGTCAGGGAGGGGCTTTCGAACAACAGGCGACGATTCAGCGCAACTTGGCCTTGGCTTCACGCCGTCGCGCATGCAGCAGCGGCTCGGTATAGCCATTGGGCTGCTCCACACCCTTGAACACCAGATCGCAAGCGGCAGCGAAGGCAACACTGTCGTCGAAGTTCTCGGCCATGGCCTGGTAGCCCGGATCGGCCGCATTCTGGCGGTCGACGATGGCGGCCATGCGCTTCATCGTTTCCATCACCTGTTCCTGGCTGCAGACGCCGTGACGCAGCCAGTTGGCGATGTGCTGGCTGGAGATGCGCAGCGTGGCGCGGTCTTCCATCAGGCCCACGTCGTGGATGTCCGGCACCTTGGAACAGCCGACGCCGGCGTCGATCCAGCGCACGACGTAGCCGAGGATGCCCTGCGCGTTGTTGTCGAGTTCCTGCTGAATCTCCTCGGCGGTCGGCGTGTTCTTCAGCGACGGGATCGTCAGCAGCTTGCCCAAGTCGGCGCGCGGGCGCGCGACCAGTTCCTGCTGACGCTCGGCGACGTTGACCTTGTGGTAGTGGATCGCATGCAGCGTGGCGGCCGTCGGCGACGGTACCCAGGCGGTGGTGGCGCCGGACTTCGGATGACCGATCTTGGCGTCCATCATCGACGCCATCAGATCCGGCATCGCCCACATGCCCTTGCCGATCTGCGCCTTGCCTTGCAGGCCGGTTTCCAGGCCGATATCGACGTTGTGGTCTTCGTAGGCCGCGATCCAGGGTTCCTGCTTCATGTCCGCCTTGCGCACCACCGGACCTGCTTCCATGCTGGTGTGGATCTCGTCGCCGGTACGGTCGAGGAAGCCGGTGTTGATGAACACCGTGCGCTCGCGCGCCACGTGAATGCAGGCCTTGAGGTTGAGTGTGGTGCGACGCTCCTCGTCCATGATGCCGACCTTGAGGGTGTTGCGGTCCAGGCCGTAGAGGTCTTCGATGGCGGCGAACAGGTCGCAGGTGAACTGCACTTCCTCGGGGCCGTGCATCTTCGGTTTGACGATGTAGACGCTGCCGCGGCGGCTGTTGCTGTATTTGCCGTTGCCCTTGAGATCGTGCACCGAGATCAGGCTGGTGACGATGCCGTCGAGGATGCCTTCCGGGATTTCCTGTCCGTCGGCGTCGAGGATCGCGTCGGTGGTCATGAGATGGCCGACATTGCGCACGAACAGCAGGCTGCGGCCCGGTAGCGTCAGTGTGCCGCCATCCGGCGTGGTGTATTCGCGGTCGGGGTTGAGCGTGCGCGTCAGCGTCTTGCCGCCCTTCCGGACTTCTTCTGCCAGATCACCCTTGATCAGGCCGAGCCAGTTGCCGTAGACCACGGCCTTGTCTTCGGCGTCCACGGCGGCGACGGAATCCTCGCAGTCCTGAATCGTGGTGATCGCCGATTCCATCAGCACGTCCTTGACGCCGGCCGCGTCGGTCTGGCCGATCGGGCTGGAACGATCGATCTGGATCTCGACATGCAGGCCGTTGTTGCGGATCAGCACCGCGTCCGGCGCGGACGCCTCACCGGTATAGCCGACGAAGGCTTCGGGCGCCGCCAGACCGCTGGTCTTGCCGCCGGCCAGCGTGAGCTGCAGTTTGCCGTCGACCACGGCGTAGGACTCGGCGTCCGCGTGGCTGCCCTCAGCGAGGCGCGCGGCCTCGTCGAGGAAGGCCTTGGCGTAGGCGATGACCTTGGCGCCGCGGACCGGGTTGTAGCCGCCGGCACGTGTGGCGCCGTCGTCCTCGGAAATCACGTCGGTGCCGTACAGCGCGTCGTAGAGACTGCCCCAGCGCGCATTGGCCGCGTTGAGCGCATAGCGCGCGTTCATCACCGGCACCACCAGCTGCGGCCCGGCCTGCACGGCGATTTCGTCGTCGACGTTCTGGCTGCTGACCTTGAAGTCCGCCGGCTCCGGCAGCAGGTAGCCGATGTCTTCCAGGAACGCCTTGTAGGCCGCGGCGTCGAGCGCTTGGCCCGCGCGTTCGCGGTGCCAGGCGTCGATGCTGGCCTGCAGTTCGTCGCGCTTGACCAGCAGGGCGCGGTTGCGCGGCGCGAACTCGCCGAGAATCGCCTCGACGCCTTTCCAGAACACATCGGACTCGACACCGGTGTCGGGGAGCACGCGCTGCTCGATCAGCTCATGAAGCACTCGGGCCACTTGCAGGCCGCCTTTCTTGATTCTGTCGTCGCTCATCGTCGCCTTCTTGCTATTAAGTCGAATGGGTGGACATCGTCGGTCCGCTTCGCTGCGGCGCTGGCCGGATCGCGGCCTGTGCCGGTTCTGCTCTGTATTGCTGGCTGCTTCGGCCAGCCGGCTATTTTCGCGCATACGCCCGCGTATGTCGCGGCCGGGCCGAGATGGTGCGCAATCCGCGACCCCAGAGCAACCACCAGACCGGCTCGCCACGGCATTTGCGCAAGCCGGGCGGCCATTGGAGCGCACCGTGCATGAACGGAGCTTGACACGCGCCCGGATTGGCCGGAGGGTCTTTGCCGCATCCTGATTGCAGGCGAAGGCTGGAACCATGAACAACAAAGGCGCACTCGGAACATTGGCGGTCCTGGCGGCCATTATCCTCGTCGGCGCGTTCGGCTATCACTGGTACAAGGGCCGGGAAGACGCGGCAATGGCGCCGGAGCCGGTCGATACCCGGCCTCCACCCGAGCCGCCGCAGCCACCCCAGTACCCGGTGCCGCAGAGCCCGCCGCAAGCGCCCGCTGAAAGCGAATCCAAGCCGGCGGCCAGCCCCCTGCCGGATCTCGGTACCAGCGATGCACCGTTCCGCAGCTCGGTGGAAGCGCTGACGGGTTCGGCGCCGCTGGAAGCCTTTCTGGTCCCCGATGGCGTCATTCGCAAGCTGGTGGTCAGCATCGACAATCTGAGCGATTCCACGCTCGGCATGCGTTTTCGCGCAATCAAGAAGATCGACGGAGATTTCACGGTGGAGACGCGCGGCGATGCGATCTATCTGAGCTCCGAAAACTATGCGCGTTACGATCGCGCCGTGAACACTCTGGAAGCTGTGGACACCGGCTCGCTGGTGGCCCTGTACTTTCGCTACTACCCATTGTTGCAGGAGGCCTACAAGGATCTTGGCTATCCGTCGCGCTACTTCAATGATCGGGTGATCGCCGTCATCGATCATTTGCTGGCGACGCCGGATGTGTCGGGTTCGGTCGAGTTGGTCCGGCCGAAAGTGTTGTATCAATACAAGGATCCCGACCTTGAATCACTCTCGGTCGGGCAGAAAACACTGATACGGATGGGTCCCGAGCACGCGGCCAGCGTGAAGGCGAAGCTGCGCGAGATCCGCAAGGCAATCATTGCCGGAACGCGTGAGCGCAGCGAGGCAGCGTCCTCGGCTGGTTGAGGCTCGTCGCAGTGCAAGAGCGCAATTCAGGCGCGCTTCAGTCCTGCGGGCTAGCGTCATTGTCGGCGCGATGGGTGTTTTTCACAATGAGATCAAGGAGATTGACCGGATGATGTACAAGCGAATCGTCATGGGCCTGTCGATGGGCCTGGCTGCCGCCATCCTTTCGGGGTGCCACTACGTGAAGCAGGATGCCTTCGAGGCACAGCTCGCCGAGTTGCGCGGCAACGACGCCAGCATGCGCAGCGACATCGATGCGCTGCAGTCGCGCGTCGACAGCATGGAGTCGGAGCTGCAGCAGAAGCTGGCGCAGTACGATGCGAAGATCGAAAAGCTGCAGGGACGGGTAAGCGTCGACATGAGCGCCCATTTCGGTTTTGACGATGCAACCTTGCGAGCCGAAGACAAGCCGGTGCTGGACGATTTCGCCGCCGTGATCCGTGAGCACGATCCGGACGCGATCATTACCGTCGAGGGTTTCACCGATCCCGCCGGATCGGCCGCCTACAACAAGCGGCTGGGCCAGAAGCGCGCCGACGCCGTGCGCAGCTATCTGGTGGGCAGCGCCGGATTGAGCGACGCCAAGGTTCGGACCGTGAGCTACGGAGAGGACAGCAATCGCCAGGTGGAGAAGGGCGCCTGGGGCGACGATGGCATGGCCAACCGCCGTGTCGCGCTGGTGATCGACTACAGCACGCCGTCGAGTTGAACCGCCGATTGGCGGCAGCCAACAAAAACGCCGGGATCAACCCGGCGTTTTTGTTGGCAAGGCATTATTGGTCGCGCCGCCAATAAGGCGCGCCACCCCATACCGACGAGGCTGTCATGAAGATCATTCGCAGGCTGCTCACAATCATGCTGGTCGGCGGCTGTGGCATCGCCTGGGCCGCACTGGAAGCGGGTGCGCTTGCGCCGGGTTTCACCGCGGATGCCGCGCTCGACGGCAAACCCTACCAATTCTCTCTGGCCGACGCGCTCGGCGAGGGGCCGGTGGTGTTGTATTTCTATCCCAAGGCGTTCACTGCCGGCTGCACGGTCGAAGCGCACCTGTTCGCCGAAGCGATGCCGCAGTTCAACGAACTGGGTGCGCAGGTCGTGGGTCTGTCGGGCGACGATCTGGAAACCCTGCAGCGATTCTCCGTGGAGGCCTGCCGCAGCGCGTTTCCGGTGGCGGCGGACCCCGGACTCAAGATCGCCGGGACTTTTGAGGCGCGCATGTCCGAGCGGCCTGAATATGCCAGCCGCACGTCCTTCGTGATCGCGCCCGATGGTCACATTCTGTCGACGTTGACGGAGCCGAAACCGCAGCCGCACATCAGCAATGCACTTGAAGTGTTGCGCGAGTGGAACGCCGCACATGTCGACTGAGGCGTCTCGGCCCGAGGCCGTTACGGCATCGCAAGCAGATTTCATGAGACGGCGCCAGATTGGCAGGCGTCGCGCAGCTGGCTAAGGTCGCGCTTCCCAAGCCTGAAGTCTTTAGCCCATGACCGACACCGCCACTCGAATCGCCCGTTTGATCGCCGAGGAGATCGGCGCCCGTCCGCAGCAAGTGGACGCGGCGGTGGCGCTGCTCGACGAAGGCGCGACCGTGCCGTTCATCGCCCGTTACCGCAAGGAAGTCACCGGCGGTCTGGACGACACCCAACTGCGCAATCTGGAAGACCGTTTGGGCTATCTGCGCGAACTCGAAGCGCGTCGCACCAGTGTGCTCGAATCGATCCGTGGCCAGGACAAGCTCACGGACGATCTGGAAGCGCGAATCGCGGCGGTGACGACCAAGGCCGAACTCGAAGATCTGTACCTTCCGTACAAGCCCAAGCGGCGCACCCGCGCCGAGATTGCGCGCGAGAAAGGGCTGGGGCCGCTGGCCGAGGCGTTGTTGCAGGATCGGTCGCTGGACCCGCAGGAAGCCGCCTCCGCCTACCTCGGCGACGAGGTGCCGGACGCCAAGGCCGCGCTCGACGGTGCGCGCGACATTCTGGTCGAACAGTTCTCCGAAAACGCCGAACTCCTGGGTGCGCTGCGGACCTATCTGCAAAAGCACGCGTTTCTGCGAGCACGCGTGGTCGACGGCAAGCAGGAGGTCGGGCAGAAGTTTTCGGATTATTTCGACCACGTGGAGCGCTGGTCGGGCGTGCCCAGCCATCGAGCCTTGGCGATGATGCGCGGACGCAACGAGGAGGTTCTGAGCCTGACGATCGAGGTCGACGCGGACGATCCCGCGCCGCTCAAGCCGGTGGAACGGATGATCGCCGATGCCTATTCGATCGGTCAGGGCAGCGCGCCGGCCGAAATCTGGCTGATGGAGGTGGTGCGCTGGACCTGGCGCGTCAAGCTGTCGATGAGCCTGTCGATCGACCTGATGATGCAGTTGCGCGAACGCGCCGACCTGGAGGCGATTCAGGTGTTCGCGCGCAACCTCAAGGATCTGCTGCTGGCGGCGCCGGCCGGTTCGCGGGCCACGATGGGGCTGGACCCCGGCATTCGCACTGGCGTCAAGCTGGCGGTGGTGGATGGTACCGGCAAGCTGCTCGACACCGCGACGATCTATCCGTTCGCACCCAAGAACGACGTTCGGGGCTCTCAATCCGAACTGGCGCGCCTGATTCACAAACACAAGGTCGAGCTGATCGCGATCGGCAACGGCACCGGCAGTCGCGAAACCGACAAGCTGGTGGCCGAGGTGCTGATCAATGCGCCGGACCCCAAGCCGATCAAGGTCACGGTCAGCGAGGCGGGTGCTTCGGTCTATTCGGCCTCAGCCCTGGCGGCTGCGGAATTCCCGGACCTGGACGTGTCCCTGCGCGGGGCCGTGTCGATTGCGCGGCGGCTGCAGGACCCGCTGGCGGAGCTGGTCAAGATCGAGCCCAAGGCGATCGGTGTCGGCCAATACCAGCACGACGTCGATCAGTTCCGGCTGGCGCGTGCCCTGGATGCGATCGTCGAGGACGCCGTCAATGCCGTCGGCGTCGATCTGAACATGGCGAGTGCGCCCTTGCTCGCGCGCGTGTCAGGCTTGGGTGAATCCCTGGCCGAGGCCATCGTCGCGCATCGCAATACGCAGGGGCCGTTCCGCTCCCGCCAGCAACTGCTCGGCGTGGCGCGGCTTGGCCCCAAGACCTATGTCCAGTGCGCCGGTTTTCTGCGGATCCCGAATGGCGACGAGCCGCTGGACGCCTCCGCAGTTCATCCCGAAGCCTACGGGCTCGCGCAGAACATCATCGCCGCCTGCGGGCGGGATCTGCGCAGCCTGATGGGCGATGCCGAAGCCCTGCGCGCCCTGGACCCGAATGCCTTTGTCGGCGATAGCTTTGGTTTGCCGACGGTGCGCGACATCATCGCCGAACTCGAGAAGCCGGGCCGCGATCCGCGCCCTGGTTTCAAGACCGCCGCGTTCAAGGAAGGGGTGAACGAACTCAAGGACCTGCAGCCCGGAATGGTGCTTGAAGGCACGGTGACCAATGTCGCCGCCTTCGGTGCCTTCGTGGATGTCGGCGTGCATCAGGACGGCCTGGTGCACGTGTCCCAGCTGTCGGACCGCTTCGTCAAGGACCCGTACCAGGTCGTCAAGGCCGGCGACGTGGTCAAGGTCCGAGTGGTCGAGGTGGACGTGAAGCGCAAGCGCATCGCGCTGACGATGAAGTCCCGGGATGACGCGGCTCGATCGGTGACCAAGTCTGCCGGCTCCGAATCACGGCCGCGCCCCAAGGCCGCAACACACAACAATAAGCGTGGCCGCAAGGCCGAGGCGCAGCCAACGGGCTCGCTGGGCGCTGCGCTGTTCGAGGCCTTGCGCAACAAGTCGGACTGAGCGGCTACGTCTGGTCCGGCTGTGGCTCACGAACAAAGCCGAGCCGTGCCGGAATGTGCGCAAAATCGCAACGTCGTACCGGTGCCTCGCGGCCCATGAAGTTGAACTTCAGCGACGTGTCCGAGCCAGATGAACGATCCAGGGCGTTCGCGAGCTGGGCTTCGTCAATTTCGTGCCCGTCCACCAGCAAGTGGCTCAGCGCCCAGACCAGATCCTGATCGTCAAGCAGTCCTGGCCCCAGGTTCGATTCCAAAAGCAGCGCTCCGTTCTCGTCCAGATAAACCGCATCGACGCTGTCGACCGACACGCCGGTGTGCGCCATCAGCTGTCCAGCGCCGTTGATGCGCAGGTGCAGGGGCGCGTATTCCAGACTGACGTAGCCCCGTTGCGGGCCGTTCTGGAAGTACCAGCAGCCGCGCGCATCGGCGGCGTAATTGGGGTTGATCGTGTCGATGATCTGGGGGCGTGTGATGTGTTCCCCCTTGATGAGCCAGCGTCCACGGCGATCCAGTGACAGCCACCCGTAAAGGGCGGGCACATTCGGCCAGCGCCTCAGCGCACGGGCCACCCATTCCTCCATTTTGGTTCTCCTCTGATCCGTCCAGTCGGGACGCTAAACCGTCGCGCCATATTTTCACAGCGACGACCAGCGCCAGCCACGCGTGTGTGGCTAGGCCGGGCCGGTGCTCAGAGGCTGCTGCTTGGGCTGCCTGCAGGACAGTCGTGCTCGACAGAACGCATGGGGAGGCCGGAGTCGAGAGTAAATCGCTGAGTTCAGCACAGTCTTGGCGCCATTCGCGTCGGGAATGCCGCCGCCGTGTCCCGTGTTGGCGCATTCCGCCTAGATTTTCGTAAAATTTCTTTGTTTGACGCACCAAAATCGACCTTTTTGATGAATTTGATGAGAAGCTTGGATCGATAATATCGTGGTTTTGTATAAATTCCTTTAAAAACAAATTTATACAAACAACTCCATGATTTTACATTACGTTTGTCGTCAAATTTGCAACGTTTATCGGCGACAATTGGTAATTTGAGATCGCATAGTGTTAGATTTGTTGGGCGCCTTGGGGCGATCACTCAACATCAGGAGCAAAACAGCCATGAACTTTGACATCAACAACGAAATCGAACTCGAAATCCCGGATCTGGAATATGACGTTGCGGGCGCCGGCGCGGCCGAAGCGGGTGACACGCAGGCCAGCAACGCGGCGTTCCTGATCGTGATGTTCGATCACACCTGATTGGCATCGTCGGTCATCTGACTGCACGGCAGTCGGTGATCGTGTTCGGCAGGCCGCGACCCTCTAGCGAGGGGAGCGGCCTAAGCCGTATCGCTGTCCGGAGGCCGACAATTTCAAGTGCCGGAAAAATTGCTGATCGCGAGGCGCAGCGCCACCTCCATTGGCGGTAGCGGTCAGGCGGCAGCTCTCGCACGACGGGCAGGCTAGACCTCCTCAAGGTTTTTCCCTCTAATAGAGAGATGACCAAAGGGGAACATGCGCTTGCAGCACTGGTGGAATCGGCCGAGTCGGTGTTTCGACCCGAGGCACCGGAAAGTTTTTGGGACTGCCGAGCGGCGTTTCAGACCTTCGTCGATTCGTCATTTCTTCGCGATGAAATCAATCGCCAACTGATCCAGCAGCGCGACCGGCCCGATTTCGTCGGGTCCTGGTTTTCGCGGGAGTGGGTACTGCACCGCGAGCGGTTTCTCCTCTCGGTGTCCTTGCACGAAGAGCCCCAGCGTTACATCCACGCCTTGCCGACTCTGGCGTTCTACGCCCTGCTCTCGGGCGAATCCGTTGATTACGACGTCTATCGCTTGCCGGACTCGTATCGGAACGATGTGTTCGATCCGTCCCTGCATCTGGAGCCGGTCGAATCCCGGCGGTTGCAGTGCGGCGAGGTCTTGTCCATAGAATCGGACCGGTTCGTCTATGATTTCCGGTTCCGGCAACCCACGCTGTTGCTCAAGCTGGTCACGCCGCCGATACGAACCCTGGAATGGCTGTTCAGCAGGGACCGGCTACAGGCCTGGCAGGCCAATGATGCGGACCTGAGCTTCACACAGTTGCGGGTCGCCGCGACGGTGCTGGGTCGTTTTGCGCATCATTCGTCGATCGATCCGGTCGAGAAGCTGACCAAGCATCCCCATCACGCTGTTCGCTGGGCGGCGATCCAGAACCTGGCGCGCTTGTACCGTCTGGCGGCGATTCAGGCGCTGGAGGCAGCGACACACGATCGCCACCCCCACGTGCAAAGCGCCGCGCGCAAGGCATTGCAGGCGATCACGGACAAGAAGATTTAGGCATGGCTTTGATCATCCCTTGCGAGGGCCACGACACGATAGACACCGAGGATTATCTGGACTATGTGCAGGCCAAGGTCGATCTCAATGACGAGGATTCGATCGCGGAATCAGCGCCGATGCTGCGTGCGCTGGCCAATGACCGGGAGCTGATTGTCCGCCGTCTCAATGAGCTTATCGCCCGACAGTTTTCGGATGAGGCCACGCCCTCCAGTCAGGCCATACTGCTGGGCCAGCGCAAGAACTTCTATGTGCGCGCGAATGTCTGGCCGTCCACGGCCGACATCGTGGCCGGTCGTGTGTTTCAGGGGCAGTTCTCCTACGATCTGGCGCATGATCACAATTTCAGCTTTCTGACCGTCAACTATTCCGGTTCCGGCTACGAAACGGATCTGTTCGAATATGACTTCGAATCGGTCGTCGGCTATGTCGGGGAGTCCGTCAGTATCCGGCCCTTGCAGCGCATGCGTTTCGGCCGTGACATGGCGATGCTGTACCGCGCCAGCCGCGACCTTCATGTGCAGCACCCGCCCAAGGAGATGAGCATCACCTTGAATCTGATGGTGTCCGTGCCCGAAGTCCGTGCCCGCGAGCAGTATTTTTTCGATCTGGAGCGCGGCGTCATCGCGGGCTATCCGGCCGAGAGCGAAAACTCCAAGCGCTCATCGTTCTTCAGGATCGCCAGCATGCTGGGCGATGGCAACACACGCGATCTGCTGGCGGATCTGATGGTCAGGCATCCTTCGCCGCGCGCCCGCATTGGAGCCGTCAGCGCACTGGATCGCCTGGCTCCCGATCTGCATGTCTGGGCTCTGGCCGTGGATGATCCGCACCCGCTGGTGACGCGAGAGGCTCGTGCGCAGCTGGCTCAGTATTCCGACCGCGACTCGTAGCTGAGCACCCAGGGCAGGAAATTTTCCGGCGCCAGCGCCGGCGAAAAATAGAAGCCCTGCTGCAGCGTGCAGGAGATGTCCCTGAGCAGGCGCATCTGCTGGGACGTTTCCACGCCCTCGGCCACACACTCCAGATCCAGGCGTTGTGCCAGCGCCATGGTCGCGGAGACAATCGCGCGGGCCTCACGGGCGTGCTCCAGCTTGGCAACGAAAGAGCGGTCGATCTTGATCTTGTCGATCGGATAGCGCTGCACGTAGGCCAGCGAGGAATAACCCGTGCCGAAGTCGTCCACGCTGATCCGGTAGCCCATGGCGCGAATCTCGGTCAGCGTGGCGTGAGCATGGTCGATGTGCTCGAGCATTGCGGTTTCGGTGATCTCGAAATCCACTGATTCGGGCGGCACCAGCGCGGCGGCGGAAATTCTTTGCAGAGCGGGCAGGATGGTTCGGTCCTCGATCTGGCGCGCCGACAGATTGATCGACAGCCGGATGGGGTGGCCGGCCTTTCGCCACAGCGCAGCCTGCTCGCAGGCCTGTAGCAGGCAGTGTTCACCCAGCGATCGGATCAGGCCCGATTCCTCCGCGATCTGGATGAACTCACCGGGCAGCAGCAGCCCCCGCGCCGGATGCTGCCAGCGCAGCAGCGCCTCGGCGGCGATCACGCGATGGGTGTCGGTGTCTACGATCGGCTGGAAATGCGCCTGGAACTCGCCGGCTTCGATCGCTCGACGGATATCCGAGATCAATTGCAGACGGTCGCGGGCCGTGGTCCTGAAATCGGCCTTGGCGAACTGGACGCTGTTGCCGCCGGTGCGCCGGGCCGTGTACATCGCGGTCTCGGCTGCGGTGATCAAGCCTTCGAAGGATTCGCCGTCGGAGGGATACATGCCCACGCCGATCGAGGCCGTCATTGGCAGCAGATGGTCGCGGAACGGGAAGGGTTCGGAGAGACCGATGAGGATGTTGCGCGCCACATTGCAGATCGCCGCGATCTGACCCGAAAGGTCATGGCCCGGAATCTCGTCAAGTACGATGACGAATTTGTCCCCGCCGAAGCGGCACAGCGTGCTGCCGAATGGGGCAAACCGTTGAAGCCGAACCGCCGCTTCGCACAGATAGTGGTCGCCGATGCGATGTCCGAGGCTGTCGTTGACGTTGCGCAGATTGTCGAGGCTGATGAACATCAGTGCGATGGGCGATGAATCGGACGTCGCTTGCCCGGTGGCGCGCTCCACCACTTCTTCGAGTCGCGCCCGGGTGCCGAGCCCGGTCAGTGCGTCGTTGTAGGCCAGCTGCCGCAGCCTTTCGGTCTGGTCGCGAAACTGGCGTAGCGCCTGCGCCATCTCGCCGAACTCGTCGTGGGTGATGGGCGGCAGGTCGACCGATGTCTCGCCGTCGTTGACCTGCCGCATCGCACGCACAGTGGCCTGCAATGGCCGCATGATCGACTGCAACAGCCAGAACCCGAGAATGGCGCCAAGCATGATGCTGATGGCAACGATCAGCAGAGACAGCCGCATCACATTCGTGGAGTGTTCCGTCTCATGTTGGCGCACGGCCTCCGCTTCGGCCTGTTCACGAGAGGTCGCCCGATGCAGGGTGTTCTCGACCGTATCGAGACTGCTGCGGACTTTTCCGATGTGGAAATTGGCTTCTTCTTGGCGGCCAGCCTTGAATGCCTCCATTCCGTCGCCGATGTGCACAGGCAGTGCGTCCAGCTGCTCGCGGATCTGCTCGGTACTGGCCGCGTCGAACGCAGCCATTTTCGAGAGCTGTGCTTGTAGCTTGTTGAGCGATTGATCCACCGCCGCCTGTGCTGCCGCGATCTGCGCTTGATCGTTGATCAGCGAGGCGCTGTTGTACTGACCGAGGTTGAAGCGGTGCGTGCTCATCATCGCGACGACGGCATGAATCGTTTCCAGTCGTTGATGCTGTTCCCACAACTGCGCCTTGACCCTCTCCTCATTGCTGATCAGATGGCCCAGCAGAAGATTGGCCCCACCCAGACAGATGACCAGGCTGGCGACGAGCGCAATCAGGCGACCACGAACACTCAATAGGGCAGGCATACGGCTACGTCAGCGGGGTGCGCCCCGCAGTGAACGCGCACTGCGGGAACTTGGTAGATGTGCGGGGCGGCGTGCAAGCGACAAGAACGTGAAGTATACGGCTGGTCGCCTTGAGGAGAAGCCGCCGTTCACAGGCGCCCGATGAGATAAGCAGCCACGCATGTTTCCCCCCGAGGATGCCAAACGATGCCGGACCATGCCATACACAGGCGTCATTGCAGTCTTTCGCGGCGAACCGGTCCAGAGGCTCAGCTTAGCGGCGTACGGTCCGATTGTCGCCGCCGTGTGGCCGGCGTCGCATGCCATTTGGCGCCCGTATGCGAGGGCCATGATCGATGTGGTGCCAGCGGCGGCCGGCGTGAGTCGCGGCGATATGGACTCAGTGCTCGTCCTCGTCCGGGGGCATCTGTTCCGGCCCCGGAATGGTGTAGCGACCGCTGAACCAACCGTCCAAGTCCACGAACTTGCAGCGCTCGCTACAAAATGGACGCCATGGATTGCTGGGTTCGAGCACCGAAGGCTGGCCGCATTGCGGACAGGGGGCAGTCCTCATGGGTTCGCTCACAGTACGCAGCAATGCAGCTTGAAAGTGATATCCGTCGCGGCCTGGGAGGGCCGCATGTTGACGTCGCGGCCGGACATGAAGCGAATGCTGAAGCGGTGACGGCCGGCGCTGATCTCCGGGTAGACGTGCAGCTGCGCCGGCACCAGCACACGCAATAGCGTGAACGTGCCCTGCGGCGAATAAACGAACATGCCCGCCGGCGCGCGTTCCTGGGTCGGCTCGGTGCCGGCACGCAGCAATTTGAGATAGAGGTTGATCGAGCGCTCGAAGGCTCGCAGATCGGCGAACCAGGCGTCCAGATCGCGCTTGATCACCTCGTACGGCTGACTCAACCAGTGATGCAGGATGGGCACATCGAAACTGCAGGTGCCGCCCGGAATGGTCGTGCGATTGAGCACCGCGATCAGGAATTCGTTGTCGCGCAGCGCACCGCTGACAAAGTGCGAGCCGATCGTCTGCAGGCCATTGACCGCTTCGTCGATCTCTTTGAGCGTCTTCGACAGTCGCTCGGGATCCACGTCGCTGCGTGATGCGAGTTTGGACAGCAGATTGTGCTGTTCCAACAGTTCCTTGAGCAGCTCGCTCTTGAAATCGCTGCGGCCAAGCAAGGTGAGGATGTCGAGCAGGGACTGCAGCGTCGCACGAACGCCCCAGACCGATTCGTCTGCGCGATGGTGGCGGTGGCGACTGAACAGAAATTCCAGCCGCAGGAAACTGCGCAATCGCTCGTTGAGCGGCTGTTCGTATGCAATCCAATTGGTCGAGATTTCCGACACCTCGCGGTGAGCTCCCTGCCTTGACGACTGCGTGAAAACAATGGCCGGGCCGCATCGCCGCTAGCCGGCCCGAAGAATCTGAACGATTGTGAACCAGTGCACCAGCAAGGGGCAAATACCGATGCCGACTAATGGAGTCCAGCGGCGCGGATCAATTCGATCAAGGGCTGTGGATACACGCCCAGCCAGAACATCAGCACCGTGATCAACAGGATGACGATGCCGCCGGCGCGCTGCGCCCAGTCCAGCGGCGCCGTGGTGCGATGGATGCCGCGCTCGGTCAGGAACATCGCGATGATTACGCGCAGGTAGTAGTACAGGCCGATGGCGGAGCCCAACACGACCGTGCCGACCAGCCACCACAGGCGCGCGTCGATGCCCGCCGCGAGCACGTAGAACTTGCCGATGAAGCCAGCCGTCAGCGGCACGCCGGCCAGCGAGAACATCGCCACGATCATCGTCGAGGTGAGGTAGGGCCGGTCCCAGAACAGGCCGCGATAGTCGTGGATCGAATCCGCGTCGCGCTCGTGGTGCGGGCTGGACATCAGGCTGATCACGCCGAAGGCACCGAGCGCGGTGACCACATAGGTCAGCAGATAGACCCCCACCGCCTCGACCGCCAGTTCGCCGCCCGCGATCAGCGCCACCAGGCAGTAGCCGAAGTGCGTGATCGAGCTGTAGGCCATCAGCCGCTTGAGATTCTTCTGCGCCAGCGCGAGCAGGCTGCCGACCAGGATCGACAGGATCGCGATGCCCGACAGCACGTCCAGCAGCCGGTCGAAATGGTAGTCGCCGGCCTCCGCGAAGTAGCGCGTCAGCGCGGCGAACACGGCGACCTTGCTGGCCGTGGCCAGAAACAGCATGGTCGGCGCCGGCGCGCCTTCGAACACATCGGGCGTCCACAGGTGAAACGGCACCAGCGACAGCTTGAAGCCCAGACCCACCAGCAGCATCGCGCCGCCGACCAACAGATAGGGGGAATTGGCCGACAGCTGCGAGGTGGCCGCGCCCAGTTCGGCGTAGCCGAGCGCGCCGGTCTGCGCGTAGATCAGCGCCAGCCCGAACAGCAGGAAGGCCGATGCGCTCGCCGACAGCACCAGGTATTTGAGGCTGGCCTCCAGCGAACGGCGTTCGCCGATCGGAAAGCCGATCATGCCGTACAGCGGAATCGACAGCAGTTCCACGCCGATGAACAGCGTTGCCAGGTGTTCGGCGCAGACCATGACCAGGCCGCCCATCGCCGCGATCACCAGCAGCAGGTAGAACTCCTCGGGGTTGCGCCGGTCGCTTTCGAGATAGGCGTGAGACAGCGTCGCCGTGGCCAGTGTGGTGATCAGGATCAAGGCCATGTAGAAGCAGGCATAGCCGTCGACACGCAACAGCGGCGTGACCTGCTGCGGCTCGAGTTGCGCCACCAGCAGGCAGGCGATCAGCGCGAGATTGAGGCCGACCACGGCGATGGTGGCGGTGGCGCGATGGTGGCGACGCACGGCGATGGCGGTCATCACCGCCAGCGCGGTGGCGCCGACGATGAGGATCGGCAGCAGGGCGAGCAGCTGGGCCTGGGTGAAGCTCATGGCGCGGCCACCGCGACCGCGGCGCCTCGATAGATCTCGTGGATCGCCTGCATCGTGGTCGTGGAGGTGTCGAGGAAGGGCTGTGGATACAGCCCCAGCCACAGCAGCACCGCCATCAGGATCAGCAGCATGTAGCGCTCGCGGCTGCTCAGATCGCGCAGGCTGGCGGCATCGCCCTGAATCGGACCATGGAAGGTACGCTGCACCAGGATTAGGCAGTACACCGCTGCCAGCACCAGGCCCGTCGAGGCGACGATGGTGACGGCCGGCGCCAAGGCCCAGGTGCCGGCCAGAATCAGGAATTCACCGACGAAATTGCCGAAGCCGGGCAGGCCCAGCGAGGCCACGGCGAACACCAGCGCGATCGGCGGCAAAGTCTTGAAGCGTGCCCACAGGCCGCCCATCTGCCGCATGTCACGGGTGTGCATGCGCTCGTAGATTTCACCGCAGAGGATGAACAGGCCGCCGGCCGAGATGCCGTGCGCCAGCAACTGGATGGTCACGCCCTGCAGCGCCATTTCGGTGCCGGCGTAAATGCCGATCATGACGAAGCCCATGTGCGCGACCGAGGAATAGGCCACCAGCCGCTTGATGTCGTTCTGGGCGAAGGTCAGTACGCCGCCGTAGATCACGCCGATCACGCCCAGCCACATCGCCACCGGCGCGAAGTCCAGCGAGGCGTTCGGAAACAGCGGGATCGCGAAGCGCAGCAGGCCGTAGGCCGCGGTCTTGAGCAGGATGCCGGCCAGATCCACGGAGCCCGCCGTCGGTGCCTGCGAGTGCGCCTCCGGCAGCCAGGAGTGCAAGGGCACGGTCGGCATCTTCACGGCGAAGGCGACGAAGAATCCCAGCATCAACCAGAACTCGGTGAGCGGACTCATCGAGGTGCCGAGCAGGTCCATGTAGTTGAAGCTGAGCACGCCGGTCTGCTGCTGATGCACATAGACCAGGCCGAGGATCGCCACCAGCATGATCAGCCCGGAGGCCTGCGTGAACAGGAAGAACTTGGTGGCGGCGTAGATCCGGCCGCGGCCGCCGGGCGCGTTGTGGCCCCACAGCGCGATCAGGAAGTACATCGGCACCAGCATCGCTTCCCACAGGAAGAAGAACAGGAACAGGTCAAGCGTCAGGAACACGCCGATGACCGCGCCGAGATTCCACAGCAGATTGAGATGGAAGAAGCCGACGCGCTGGTCGATCTCGCGCCAGGAGCAGATCACCGCCATCAGGCCGAGCAGTGCCGTCAGCACCACCAGCATCAGCGACAGGCCGTCCAGCGCCAGGTGGAAACTGATGCCGAAGCGCGGAATCCAGTCGCGTTTGAACTCCAGCGCCCACTGCGGTGTGCCGCCGAGTACAGCGAGGCTGTAGTCGCCGCTGATCCACAGCCACAGGCTGAGAATCAGCACCAGCAGCATCGAGCCGGCCGCGAACCAGCGCGGCAGCCAGGGGCCGGCGTGACGTTCGCCCTGCCAGCACAGCAGCCCGCCGATGATCGGGATCAGGATCAGCCAGAGCAGGATCATAGGAAGACCGCTCCGGTGATCAGCACCGCACCGAGCGCGACCGATGCGGCATACCAGCGCAATTGCCCGGTCTGGGTCTTTGACAGGCCGTGGTGGGCGCGCGTCAATGTGGCCGGGATGGCGCCGATCGCCTGGTCGAACAGATCATCGCGATTGACGTGCACCAGCCACAGGTAAGGCTTCACGAACAGGCGGTCGTAGAGCCAGTCGAAGCCCATGGCGTTCAGCGCCAGTCGGCGCAGCGGGTCGATGGCTTTCGCCAGGCGCGTGACCGCGGAGCGGTCGCCGAGCCACAGACCGGCGGCCAGGGCGATGCCGATCAGCGACACCAGCAGCGGCAGATATTCGATCAGCGGGCTGGCGTCGCCGGCATGGCTGGCAGGCAGCACACGGTCCAGCGGCAGATGGATGAAGCCGCCGACGATCGCCAGAATCGCGAGTACCCCCAGGGGCAGGTGATGCGACAGACCATGGCCACGATGGGTCTCGCCCTGGGGCACGCCGAAGAAGGTGATGAACAGCATGCGGAAGGTATAGACCGCCGTGAGAAAGGCGCCGAACAGGCCGCAGGCCCACAGCGCGGTGTGGCCGCTGGCGAAAGCCTCGTGCAGGATTTCGTCCTTGCTGAAGAAGCCGGCCGTGGGCGGAATCGCCACCAGTGCCAGCGAGCCGATCAGGAACACGCCGAACACGAATGGCAGGGACTTGCGCAGCCCGCCCATCTTGAACATGTCTTGCTCATGGTGCATCGCAAGGATCACACTGCCGGAACCCAGGAACAGCAGCGCCTTGAAGAAGGCGTGCGTCATCAGGTGGAATACCGCCGCCTGCCAGGCGCCGACGCCCAGGGCCAGGAACATGTAGCCGATCTGGCTCATCGTCGAATACGCGAGCACGCGCTTGATGTCGGTCTGCACCAGCGCGCAGAAACCGGCCAGCAGCAGCGTCGCCGCGCCGACTACGCCGACCGCCTGCATCGCGATCGGGGACAGTTCGAACAGGGCGTGCGTGCGTGCGATCAGGTACACGCCGGCCGTGACCATGGTGGCCGCATGAATCAAGGCCGAAACCGGTGTCGGACCGGCCATCGCGTCCGGCAGCCAAGTTTGCAGCGGCAGCTGCGCGGACTTGCCGACGGCACCGCCGAGGAGCAGCAGTGCCGTCAGCGTGGCGATCGGCGCGCCGAGCTCCCATTGCGTGGTCACCGCCGTCATCAGCGTGTCGATGTCGAGCGTGCCGAACTGCAGGATCAGGATGAACAAGGCGATCGACATCGCCACGTCGCCGGCGCGGGTGATGACAAAGGCCTTGCGCGCCGCCGCGCCGTTGGCCGAATCCTGATACCAGAAACCGATCAGCAGGTAGCTGGAGACGCCCACGCCTTCCCAGCCCAGATACAGCACCAGCAGATTGTCGCCCAGCACCAGGAACAGCATGCTCGCCACGAACAGGTTCATGTACGAGAAGAAGCGGGCGTAGGCCTTGTCGCCGCGCATGTACCAGGAGGCATAGAGATGAATGAAGAAGCCGACGCCGGTGACGATGCCCAGCATCACCAGCGACAGTTCGTCCAGACGCAGCGCGAAGTCCACCGCCAGTCCGTGCACGTCGATCCAGTGCCACAGCAACTGGGTCTGGGCCGCGCCGTCCGTGCCGAGAAAGCCGATCGTGATCCAGGCGGCGATCAGGGCCGAGATGCCCACGGTTCCCACGCCGATCGTCGCCGCTACGTTTTCGGACAGGCGGCCGCGGGAGAACGACAGGAACAGATAGCCGGCGAGGGGGATGAAGGCGGTGAGGAACAACGGGTTCATGCCTTGTTCCTCGGCGTTGCGATCCGCCTGGGTCCTAGGAAAAGCCGAGGTTCTGGTTTCTGAACCACAGTGGGTGTAGCGCTACGCGGTGCGGACGTAGCGGGACGGAGCCGTATTCCGCGCTGTGCGCGGCCCTCTCCCCCAACCCCTCTCCCGCACGCGGGAGAGGGGAGCTGTTGCTGTGGCTTTTCGCAGTTCGGGCCCCTTCGGAAGCGCCG
>JAHZLQ010000009.1 GCA_022599775.1 Gammaproteobacteria bacterium | reverse complement strand
GGAAATGGTGATGCCGGGCGACAACGTGAACATGGCGGTGGAGCTGATTGCTCCGATCGCGATGGAAGACGGCCTGCGCTTCGCGATTCGCGAAGGCGGCCGTACCGTTGGCGCCGGCGTCGTCGCCAAGATCCTGCAGTAAGCGCATTGCGCTTACCTGCAGACCTTCGTTCTTTAAGTAAAATCGAGTAGAGACGCATGGCCGCAACCAGCCAGTCCATACGCATCCGGCTTAAGGCCTTCGACCACCGCCTGATCGACAAATCGGCGCGTGAGATCGTTGAGACCGCAAAGCGCACGGGTGCCGTCGTCCGCGGGCCGATTCCGCTGCCGACGCGCAAAGAGCGTTTCACCATCCTGGTGTCGCCGCATGCCGACAAGGATGCGCGTGATCAGTATGAAATCCGCACGCACAAGCGCCTGATGCAGATCGTCGACCCGACCGAAAAGACGGTCGACGCGCTGTCGAAGCTGGATCTTCCAGCCGGCGTCGAAGTGCAGATTCGCGTCAACTGAGGCCCGACGAAATGACGATTGCAATCATTGGTCGCAAGGTCGGCATGACCCGGATTTTCACCGAAGCCGGTCACTCCGTTCCGGTCACGGTGATCGAATGCACGCCGAACCGCGTGACCCAGCTCAAGTCGCTGGAGTCCGACGGTTATCGCGCGGTGCAGGTCGCCGTTGGTGAACAGAAGGCCAGCCGCATCAACAAGGCCGCCACCGGTCATTACGCCAAAGCGGGTGTGCCGGCGGGACGTGGCCTCTGGGAAATCCGTCTGGTCGAGGGCGATCCCGATCTCGAGCCCGGCGCCGAGCTGAGCGTCGAGCAGTTTACCGACATCAAGCGGGTCGACGTGACCGGCACCAGCATCGGCAAGGGTTTTGCCGGCGTGCAGAAGCGCTGGAACTTCGGCGGTGGCCGTGCGAGTCACGGTAACTCGCTGTCGCACCGCGTTCCCGGCTCCATCGGTCAGCGCCAGAGCCCGGGCAAGGTGTGGAAGGGCAAGAAGATGGCGGGCCACATGGGGAACGAGCGTGTCACCACGCTGAACCTCGATCTGGTCAAGGTCGACGCCGATCGCAATCTGTTGCTGGTCAAGGGTGCCGTTCCCGGCTCCAAGAACGGTGACGTCATCGTCCGCGCGGCGGTGAAGTAAGGACGTGACAACGATGGATATCCAACTACATAACAGTCAGAACACGCTCGCCGTGTCCGACGCCGTCTTCGGTGTCGACTTCAACGAGGCGCTGGTTCACCAGGTGGTGACGGCCTACCTCGCGGGCGGTCGTGCCGGCACCAAGAAGCAGAAGACGCGCGCTGAAGTGCGCGGCGGTGGCCGCAAGCCGTGGAAGCAGAAGGGCACCGGGCGCGCGCGCGCCGGTACCATCCGCAGCCCGTTGTGGCGCACCGGTGGCGTGACGTTCGCGGCGCGCCCGCGCAGCTTCGAGCAGAAGGTCAACCGCAAGATGTACCGCGGCGCGATCCGCTCGATCGTGGCCGAGCTTAACCGCTCGGGTGTGTTGATGGTCGCCGACGCGTTCACGGTCGATGAGCCGAAGACCAAGTCGCTGATCGCCAAGCTCAATGAGCTGGGCACGCAGAACCTGCTGATCGTGACCGAGTCGGTCGATGCGAACCTGGTGCTGTCCGCGCGCAACCTGCCGCACGTCGACGTCAGCGATGTCGAGGCGATCAACCCGGTCGCGCTGCTGTCCTTCGACAAGGTGCTGATGACCGAGGGCGCGATCAAGAAGCTGGAGAGCTGGTTGTCATGAACGTCGATCGTCTGCATTCCATCATCCTTGCTCCGGTGATTTCGGAGAAGGCCAACCGCGTCGCGGAAAAGCAGAACCAGGCTGTGTTCAAGGTGCTGCCGAATGCCGAAAAGGCAGAGATTCGTGAAGCGGTCGAGAAGCTCTTCAACGTCAAGGTCACTTCGGTGCAAACCTTGAACGTGAAGGGCAAGACCAAGCGCTTCGGCCAAATGATGGGCCGTCGTTCCGATTGGAAGAAGGCCTACGTGACGCTCGCCGAAGGTGAGCAGATCGACTTCCTGGGCCAGAGCTAACTAGAGCTATCGCCATGCCGTTGCAGAAAGCCAAACCGACATCCGCTGGCCGTCGCCACGTTGTCAAGGTCACACATCCGGATCTCTACAAGGGCCGTCCGCACGCGCCCCTGCTTGAGAAGAAGTCCGGCAATGGTGGCCGCAACAACGCCGGTCGCATCACCACCCGCCACCAGGGTGGAGGTCACAAGCAGCACTATCGTGTCGTCGATTTCAAGCGGACCAAGGACGGCGTGCCGGCCAAGGTCGAGCGGATTGAGCACGATCCGAATCGCAGCGCGCACATCGCTCTGCTGTGCTATGCCGACGGCGAGCGCCGCTACATCATCGCGCCCAAGGGCGTGAGCGCCGGTGATCAGCTGCAGTCCGGTCGTGATGCGCCGATCAAGCCGGGCAATGCCCTGCCGCTACGCAACATTCCGCTGGGCTCGACGATTCACTGCATCGAGCTGCGCCCGGGCAAGGGCGCGCAGGTTGCGCGATCCGCCGGTGCGGCCGTGCAGCTCGTGGCCCGTGATGGTGAGTATGTGACGCTGCGTCTTCGCTCCGGCGAAATGCGCAAGGTGCATAGCGATTGCCGCGCAACGCTGGGTGAGGCCGCCAATGGCGAGCACAACCTGCGTTCCTACGGCAAGGCCGGCGCGAAGCGCTGGAAGGGCATCCGCCCGACCGTCCGTGGTGTCGTCATGAACCCGGTTGACCATCCGCACGGCGGTGGTGAGGGCAAGTCCGGTCAGGGCAACCCGCATCCGGTGTCGCCGTGGGGCCAGAAGGCCAAGGGCCTCAGAACCCGTAACAACAAGCGCACGGAGAAGTTCATCGTGCGTAGCCGCCACAAGCGCTAACAGTACTGCTTGGATTTAAGCCATGCCTCGTTCGATCAAGAAGGGCCCGTTCATCGACCACCATCTCGCAAAGAAGGTGAGCGATCTCCAGGGCGCCCGCGTCAAGAAGCCGATCAAGACCTGGTCGCGCCGCTCCATGGTGTCGCCCGACATGGTCGGGTTGACCATTCAGGTCTATAACGGCCGCCAGCACATGCCGGTGTTCGTCACCGAAAACATGGTGGGCCACAAGCTCGGTGAGTTTTCGCCGACCCGTACCTTCAAAGGCCATGTGGCCGACAAGAAGGGTTGAGGAATAACGCCATGCAGACGCAAGCAGTTCTTCGTTTCGTGCGCCTCTCCCCGCAGAAGGCGCGGCTGGTCGCTGACCAGGTTCGTGGCCAGAAGGTTGAGCAGGCGCTCAATCTGCTGAAGTTCTCGAACAAGCGCGCCGCCGACATCATCCGCAAGGTGCTGGAGTCGGCGATCGCCAATGCCGAGAACAACGACGGTGCCGACGTCGACGAATTGAAGGTCAAAGAGATCTTCGTCGACCAGGGCCCGGTAATGAAGCGCATCCAGCCGCGTGCCAAGGGCCGCGCGGATCGCATTCTCAAGCGGACGTCGCACATCACGATCCGCGTCGCGGACGAGTAAGCGAGAGCAAACGGAAACGATCATGGGTCACAAAGTACATCCCACTGGCATTCGCCTCGGTATCACCACGCGCTGGAAGTCCAACTGGTACGCCGAGCGCGCGACCTACCGTGAGAACCTCGGTACCGATCTGGAAGTGCGCACTTTCCTGCGCAAGAAGCTGGCGAACGCGTCGGTTTCGCAGATTTATATCGAGCGCCCGGCGAAGTCGGCA
The DNA here is from genome assembly GCA_022599775.1 of Gammaproteobacteria bacterium. GTDB lineage: Bacteria > Pseudomonadota > Gammaproteobacteria > Nevskiales > Nevskiaceae > Banduia. Next base: position 38,208 of record JAHZLQ010000009.1, on the reverse strand, counting down.
CGCATCACCATTCATACCGCGCGCCCGGGCATCGTCATCGGCAAGAAGGGCGAGGACATCGAGAAGCTGAAGCATCTCGTGGCCGGCAAGATGGGGCTGAAGTCCGACAGCGTGCACATCTCGGTCGAGGAAATCCGCAAGCCGGAACTCGATTCGCAGCTGATCGCCGAATCGGTGGCTCAGCAGCTGGAACGCCGTATCATGTTCCGCCGCGCGATGAAGCGCGCCGTGCAGAACGCGATGCGCCTGGGTGCCGGCGGCATCAAGATCCAGGTCAGCGGTCGTTTGAACGGTGCCGAGATCGCGCGCACCGAGTGGTATCGCGAAGGTCGTGTGCCCCTGCACACGCTGCGCGCCTATATCGATTACGGCTTTGCCGAGGCCAAGACGACGTACGGAATCATCGGCGTCAAGGTCTGGGTGTTCCAGGGTGAACAGTTCGAAGCCGACGGCAAGGCGGATTCGAAAGCCGCTGAAGCCGCCTGAGGAGTTTCGTCACCATGATGCAGCCCAAGCGCACCAAGTACAGAAAGCAGATGAAAGGCCGCAACCGCGGCCTGGCGACGACCGGCAACAAGGTCTCGTTCGGTGAGTTCGGTCTCCAGTCCTTGGAGCTGGGCCAGGTCACCGCACGTCAGATCGAAGCCGCGCGTCGTGCGATTTCGCGTCACATCAAGCGTGGCGGCAAGCTCTGGATCCGTATTTTTCCGGACGTGCCCGTAACCCGCAAACCGCTCGAAGTCCGTATGGGCAAGGGCAAGGGTAACGTGGAGTGGTGGGCCGCCAAGGTTCAGCCAGGCCGCATGCTTTATGAAATGGAAGGCGTTCCCGAAGAGCTCGCACGCGAGGCATTCCGCCTTGCGGCCGCGAAGTTGCCGGTGAAAGTCCAGTTTGTTACCCGGACGATCATGTAATGAAGACCACGGATTACGTTAAGGAGCTGAGCGGCAAGAACGCCGAGCAGCTCAATGAAGAACTCGCGGCGCTGCGCAAGGAGCAGTTCAACCTGCGCATGCAGTCGGCGACGGGCCAGTTGACGCAGACTTCGCGAATCGGCGAAGTGCGCAAGAAGATCGCGCGCGTCAAAACGTTTATGCAGAAGCAGCAGGCGCAGGCCTGAACCGCAGGATATGGCGATGAGCGAGCAGACCGAAAAGACCCAGCGCATTGTTGTCGGACGCGTGGTGTCGAACAAGATGGACAAGACGATCACCGTGCTGGTCGAACGTCGCGTCAAGCACGCGATCTATGGCAAGTACATGCGTCGGTCGACCAAGATCAAGGCGCACGATGAAGCCAATGCGTGCAACGAGGGTGATCTGGTGTCGATCACCGAATGCCGTCCCTTGTCCAAGGACAAGAACCACCGCCTGGTTGCAGTGCTTGAACCGGTCGCGGGCGTGACCACGGGAGCCTGAGACCATGATTCAGCAAGAATCGATGCTGGCAGCCGCTGACAACAGCGGGGCCAAGACCATGCTGGTGATCCGCGTAGCGGGTTCGACCCATCGGCGCTACGCCGGCGTGGGCGACATCGTCAAGGTCACGATCAAGGACGCAATTCCTCGTGGCAAGGTCAAGAAGGGCGAGGTTCACAATGCGGTCGTGGTGCGCACGCGCCACCCCGTACGTCGCCCGGATGGCTCCGCCATTCGTTTCGACAGCAATGCGGCGGTGCTGCTCGACGGCAAGTTCGAGCCGATTGGTACACGTATTTTCGGGCCGGTTACCCGCGAGTTGCGCGAGAAGTTCATGCGCATCATCTCGCTGGCCCCCGAAGTTCTTTGAACGAATTAGAGCGTTTGGACGGTCTTTACCGATGAACAAGATTCGCAAGGGCGACGAAGTCGTCGTCATTACCGGTCGCGACAAGAACCGCCGCGGCACCGTTTCGCAGGTTCTGGCGAACGGCAAGCTGATGGTCGACGGTATCAATGTCGTGAAGAAGCATCAGAAGCCGAACCCGAATTCGGGCGTGCCCGGCGGAATCGTCGAGAAGGAAATGCCGCTCGACGTGTCCAACGTGATGCTGTGGAACGCGGCGGCCGACAAGGGTGACCGAGTCGGATTCAAGTTCGAGGGCGAAGGCAGCGAGCGCCGCAAGGTGCGCGTGTTCAAGTCCAGCGGCGATGTCGTCGGCCGTTAAGCGAGAGGACTGAGCAATGTCAACGATGCAAAGCTATTACAACGATACGGTGCGCGCGCAGCTGCAGGAAAAGCTGGCCTGCAACGTGATGTCCGTGCCGCGTCTGAGCAAGGTCACGCTGAACATGGGCCTGGGCGAAGCCGTGAACGACCGCAAGGTCATCGAACACGCCATGAAAGACCTGACGACCGTCGCCGGCCAGAAGCCGGTGGTGACCAAGTCGCGCAAGGCCATCGCCGGATTCAAGATTCGTGAAGACTATCCGGTGGGTATGATGGTGACGCTGCGGTCCGTGCGCATGTATGAGTTCATGGAGCGTCTGATCAACATCTCGCTGCCGCGAATCCGCGATTTCCGCGGAATTTCGCCGAAGGGCTTTGATGGCCGCGGCAACTTCAATTTCGGCATTACCGAACAGATCATCTTCCCGGAAATCGATTACGACAAGATCGATTCTATCCGTGGCATGAACATTTCAATCACGACGACGGCGAAGAACAACGAAGAAGGTCGGGCCCTGCTCGACGCCTTCGGCTTCCCGTTCCGCAAGTGAGGCGCGAGTAACCCATGGCCAAGACCAGCATGATCAACCGCGAGATTAAGCGTCAGAAGCTCGCGAACCGTTACGCCAAGAAGCGCGCCCAGCTCAAGGAGATCATCTCCAGCCAGAGCGCGGATTTTGACGACAAGGCAGCCGCCGTCGAGGCGCTGTCGAAGCTGCCGCGTGACTCGTCGCCGGCGCGTCAGCGCACGCGCTGCGCCATCACCGGCCGTCCGCGTGGTGTCTACAAGAAGTTTGGCCTGGGTCGCAACAAGCTGCGCGAGTCGGCGATGAACGGCGAAATTCCCGGCCTCAAGAAAGCCAGCTGGTAAGAGACTGTCGATATGAGCATGAACGATCCCATCGCCGATTTCCTGACCCGCATTCGCAATGGTCAGGCGGCGCGCAAGAAGACGGTCACCGGTCCTTCGTCGACGACGAAAGAATCCATCGCCGCAGTGCTGAAGCAGGAAGGCTACATCAGCGACTATTCGGTGCAGGCCGATGGCGTGAAGAAGACGATCACGGTGAATCTGAAGTATTTCGAAGGCAAGCCCGTTATTGCCCGCCTGGAGCGCTACAGCCGTCTGTCGCTGCGCGCCTATCGCGGCAAGGACGAACTTCCGCGGGTTCTCGGCGGCCTGGGCGTGGCGATCGTGTCGACGTCCAAGGGTGTCGTGACCGACAAGCAGGCGCGCGCGGCCGGTGACGGCGGCGAAGTGCTGTGCGTCGTGTCCTGAGGTGAATTGAAATGTCACGAGTTGCCAAATTTCCATTGACGTGGCCGAAGGGTGTCGAACTCAAGGTCAACGGTAGCGAGGTCACGGTGAAGGGCGCGAAAGCGCAGCTGTCGCTGACGCTGCCGAGCGGCATCGCGCTGGACCTGAACGAAAGTGGTGCGACGATCGCGTCGGAATCGGTCGAGAAGCAGCCGGCGATGTCGGGCACCACGCGCGCCAACATCAATAACCTGATCGTCGGTGTTTCGGAAGGTTTCGAACGCAAGCTGGCGCTGGTTGGCGTCGGTTACCGCGCCGCGGCGCAGGGCAAGAGCCTGAGCCTGTCGCTGGGCTTCTCGCACCCTGTCGACTATCCGGTGCCGGAAGGCATCACCGTCGAAACACCGACCCCGACCGAGATCGTGGTCAAGGGTGCCGATAAGCAGAAGGTCGGGCAGGTCGCCGCAGAGATCCGCGCCTACCGTCCGCCCGAGCCATACAAGGGCAAGGGCGTGCGCTATGTCGGTGAGCGCGTGGTGATGAAGGAAGCGAAGAAGAAGTAAGGCCAGTTTAAAGCCTGCGGCCATCGGGCCGCGGTTGGACACACGAACTATGAACTCGAAGAAAGCAACACGCATCCGCCGCGCGACCAAAACGCGCGCCAAGATTCACGAGCTGGGCGTACATCGCCTGTGCGTGAACCGTACGCCGCGCCACATCTATGCGCAGATCATCGCGCCGGACGCGGGCAGCACGCTGGCGGCCGCCTCCACGGTGGAGAAGGTGCTGGTCGAGGGCCTGAGCTCGACGGGCGGCGTTGAAGCGGCCAAGAAGATCGGCGAAGAGATCGCCAAGCGAGCGAAGGCAGCAGGAATCACGACCGTGGCGTTCGATCGTTCCGGTTTCAAATACCACGGTCGCGTCAAGGCACTTGCCGACGCGGCGCGCGAAGGCGGTCTGGAGTTTTAAGAAATGGCGAATCCGAACAGAGCGAACTCGAATCGTAGCTACGACGACAACCAGGGCGGCGATTTCAAGGAAAAGCTGGTCACCGTCAACCGGGTCTCCAAGACCGTCAAGGGCGGCAAGCAGTTCGCGTTCACCGCGCTGACGGTGGTGGGCGACGGCGCCGGCAAGGTCGGCATGGGTTACGGCAAGGCACGCGAAGTGCCGGTCGCGATCCAGAAGGCGATGGAGCGTGCACGCAAGTCCATGGTTTCCGTGGCCCTGCGCGGCCAGACCCTGCAGCACGAAATCGAGGGTAACCACGGTGCCACGCGAGTCATCATTCGCCCGGCCTCCGACGGTACCGGTGTCATCGCCGGCGGCGCGATGCGCGCCGTGTTCGAAGTGGCCGGTGTGCATAACGTGCTGGCCAAGTCCTTCGGTTCGCGCAATCCGATCAATCTGGTACGCGCCACGATCGATGGGCTGAGCCGCATGAACCTTCCGGACGAGATCGCCGCCAAGCGCGGCAAGAGCGTCGAAGAGATCCTGGGGTAAGCCATGGCCGATAAGAAGATTCGCGTCACCTTGATCCGTTCGCCGTTCGGCCAGCTCAAGCAGCACCGCAACAACGTCAACGGTCTCGGTTTGCGCAAGATGCATCAGAGCCGTGAACTCGTGGCCACGCCTGCGGTCATGGGTATGGTCAACGCCTCGGTCCATATGCTGAAGGTCGAAGAATTGTCGTAAGGCGTGAAGGGTGAGGGGGAAGGCGCAAAAGCTTTTACTCCACTCGCCGCACGCCTCACACCTCACCTGAGTCAACAGATGAAAAAGCTCAACGAAATCAAACCCGCCGATGGTGCCAAGACGTCGAAGAAGCGCGTCGGTCGCGGTATCGGCTCCGGCCTGGGCAAGACCGCCGGTCGTGGCCACAAGGGTCAGCGTGCGCGCTCCGGCGGTTATCACAAGGTCGGTTTTGAAGGCGGCCAGATGCCGATTCAGCGCCGCCTGCCGAAGCGCGGCTTTCGCTCGACCACGGTCAAGCAGACCGCTGAGGTCCGCCTGTCCGAGCTGGAAAAGCTGGGCGTCGACGAAATCGATCTGGCGGTGCTCAAGGCGGCCAATGTGGTTCCGGCGACGGCGCTGCAGGCGAAGGTCATCAAGTCCGGTGAGTTGAGCCGCAAGCTGCAGCTCAAGGGCGTTCTGGTCACCAAGGGCGCGCGCGCGGCCGTCGAAGCCGCGGGTGGCTCGGTTACCGATATCGATACGACGCCGGTGGCAGATGCCAGCAGTCCGGCCTCCGACGCGAGCCCGGCGGAGTAATTCGAGAACATCATGGCGAGAGGCACACCACAAGTCGGCGCAGGCATGGATCTCACCAAGATTGGTGAGATCAAGAACCGTATCTGGTTCCTGCTGGGCGCGATTGTCGTGTTTCGCATCGGCACGTTCATTCCGGTACCGGGTATCGACCCGGTGCAACTTGAGCAGCTGTTCGATGCCAATCGCGGCACGATCCTGGACATGTTCAACATGTTCTCGGGTGGTGCGCTGTCGCGCCTGTCGATCTTCGCGCTCGGCGTGATGCCGTACATCTCGGCGTCGATCATCGTGCAGCTGATGTCCTCGGTGGTGCCGGCGCTGAAGGATCTGCGCAAGGAAGGCGAGTCCGGCCGGCGCACGATCACCAAGTACACGCGCTACGGAACGCTCGGGCTTGCAACGTTCCAGTCCATCGGTGCTGCGGTCGCGCTGCAGAACTCCGGCGTGGCGCTGGCCCCGGGTTTCGGCTTCCTGTTCACCGCTGCGGTGAGCCTGGTAACCGGCGCGATGTTCCTGATGTGGTTGGGCGAACAGGTGACCGAGCGCGGTATCGGCAACGGTATCTCCATACTGATCTTCGCCGGCATCGTGGCTGGACTTCCGACCTCGCTGGGTTCGATGGCGCAGCTGGTGAGTCAGGGCGAGATGAGTCCGTTCATGGTCATCGGCGTGGTGCTGCTGGTCGGCGCCGTGGTCTACGGCGTGGTTTACGCCGAACGCGCCCAGCGCCGGATTCCGGTGCACCATGCGCGCCGTCAGCAGGGCCGCAAGATGTTCGCCGCGCAGACCCAGCACCTGCCGCTGAAGCTGAACATGGCGGGCGTGATTCCGCCGATCTTCGCGTCGTCGATCATCCTGTTTCCAGCATCGATGATCCGTTTCTTCGGGGACAGCGGACCTTCGTGGCTGCAACAGGCGGCCAACGCCCTGTCGCCCGGGCAGCCGGTGTACATGCTGTTGTACGCCTCGATGATCATCTTCTTCTGCTTCTTCTATACGGCCCTGGTTTTCGACTCGCGCGAAACCGCGGACAATCTGAAGAAGTCGGGTGCCTTCATTCCCGGTGTGCGGCCTGGCATTCACACCGCCAAGTACATCGATCTGGTGCTGACGCGCCTCACCGTTGCCGGTGCGGCCTACATCACCGCCATCTGTCTGCTGCCGGAGATTCTGTACTCGCAGTTTTCCGTGCCGTTCTATTTCGGTGGAACCTCGCTGTTGATTACCGTGGTGGTGGTTATGGATTTCATGGCGCAGCTGCAGGCGCACCTGATGTCGCACCAGTATGAAAGCCTTCTGAAGAAGGCCAATCTCAAGTCGTTGAACCGGCCCGGCGTGGTCCGCTGACCCACCGGCCATTCAGAGGAACAAGTCATGAAAGTCCGTGCTTCCGTCCGCAAGATGTGCCGGAACTGCAAAGTCATCCGTCGCAATGGCGCCGTCCGTGTGATCTGCACGGATGCCCGTCACAAGCAGCGTCAGGGTTGATCGGGTTTCGAGCAGGCTTGATTTCTGCTCAGAATCCTATAAACTTCCGCGCCTTTTTCGCGTCGCCCAGTTTCAGGAGTAGATAAGCGCATGGCCCGTATTGCTGGCGTCAATGTACCGGCGAATAAACACGCTGTGATCGCGATTCAGTCGATCTACGGCATCGGCTCGACTCGAGCCAGGAAGATTTGCGCCGACGCGCAGATCGACCCGACCCAGCCGGTCAAGAATCTCACCGAGGCCGAGCTCGAACAGCTTCGCGCTCACATCGGAAAGTACACCGTCGAGGGCGATCTTCGCCGCGAGGTGTCGATGAACATCAAGCGCCTGGTCGATCTGGGTTGCTATCGCGGTCTGCGTCACCGTCGCGGTCTGCCGGTTCGTGGTCAGCGTACCCGTACCAATGCACGGACCCGTAAGGGACCGCGTCGCCCGATCCGCGGCAAGTAATCGAAATCGAGAAGCAGTAGCTCTATGGCCACAACCCAGACCTCAACGAAGCGTAAGCGCGTCAAGAAGAACATCTCCGACGCGGTTGCCCATATCCATGCGACGTTCAACAACACGATCGTGATGATCACCGACCGGCAGGGCAACACCCTGTCCTGGTCCACGGCCGGCGCCTGCGGGTTCAAGGGCTCGCGCAAGTCGACGCCGTTCGCCGCGCAGGTCGCGGCGGAGCGTGCTGCAACCGTGGCCGCCGAGCACGGTGTGAAGAACCTCGAAGTGCGCGTGAAGGGTCCTGGCCCCGGTCGTGAGTCCGCCGTGCGTTCGCTCAACTCCGCCGGTTTCAAGGTGACCAACATCACTGACGTGACCCCGATTCCGCATAACGGCTGTCGCGCGCCCAAGCGTCGTCGCGTCTAAGGCTGAGATACAAAAATGGCTAAATACGTAGGACCAAAGTGCAAGCAGTCGCGCCGTGCCGGCATGGATCTGATGACCAAGGGGCGTGGCCGTTCGCTTGAGTCCAAGTGCAAGCTCGACTCGCCCCCGGGCCAGCATGGCGCGCGTCGCCAGCGCCTGTCCGACTACGCGCTGCAGCTGCGCGAGAAGCAGAAGCTCAAGCACATGTATGGCGTTCTGGAGCGTCAGTTCCGGATCTACTACGCCAAGGCGTCGCAGAAGAAGGGCTCGACCGGCTTGCTGCTGTTGCAGCTGCTTGAAGCGCGACTCGACAACGTCGTGTACCGCATGGGTTTTGGGGCCACGCGTTCGGAATCTCGTCAGCTCGTCAACCACAAGGCCATCTTGGTCAACGGCAAGACGGTCAATATTCCGTCCTACCAGGTTCAGAGCGGCGACATCGTCGAAGTCCGTGAGAAGTCGCGCACCCAGAACCGCATCGCGCAATCGCTGTCGATTGCCGCCCAGGTGGGATTCCCGGACTGGGTCGAGGTCGATGAGAAGGGCATGAAGGGAACATTCAAGTCGGTTCCAGACCGCGAGCAGTTCCTGCCCGACATCAATGAAAATCTGGTAGTCGAGCTCTACAGCAAGTAATTGCTGACCGTCGGCCGTCACAAATGGCTGACGAGGTGGCGCCGCGGGCTCGGAGCTTGTCGAGCCAGCGAGTCACGAGAAGGTATAGGCCGCCTCGAAACATTCTTCGAGGCGGCAACACAAAGTTGAAGAATTGCGAGGTAATTAACCCATGCAAGGGTTCGTCGCTGATTTGTTGAAACCGCGGAATATCGATGTCGAGATGCAGGGCAGCAATCGTGCACTGGTCTCCCTGGAGCCCATGGAGCGCGGCTTCGGCCACACGCTCGGCAATGCCCTGCGCCGCATCCTGTTGTCGTCGATTCCGGGTGCCGCCATTACCGAAGTTCAGATCGATGGCGTGGTGCACGAGTATTCGGCTGTCGAAGGCGTGCAGGAGGATGTCATCGACATCCTGCTCAATGTCAAGAACATCGCGCTGCGGATGCATTCGCGGGACGAGGCCACGCTGAGCCTGTCGAAGTCCGGTGACGGTCCGATCACGGCTGGCGACATCGAGCTCGATCACGACGTCGAGATCGTCAACCCGGACTTGGTCATTGCCAACCTCACGGGCGGCAAGCTCAACATGACGCTCAAGGTCACCCGCGGTCGTGGTTACCAGCCGGTGGTCAATCGCGTTGCTGCCGACGAGGATTCCATGTCGGTCGGCGTGCTGAAGCTGGATGCCAGCTACAGCCCGGTTCGTCGCGTCAGCTACAGCGTCGAGCGCGCCCGCGTCGAGCAGCGCACCGACCTCGACAAGCTGATTCTGGACGTTGACACCAACGGCGGTATCGATCCGTCCGAGGCGGTCCGTCTGGCGGCGCGCATTCTGCGCGACCAACTCGCCGTGTTCGTGGACCTCGAAGCCGAGGAAACTGCGAGCCCTGAGACTCGCAAGAAGGACATCAACCCGATCCTGTTCCGCCCGATCGACGATCTGGAGCTGACCGTGCGCTCGGCCAACTGCCTCAAGGCCGAAAACGTCTACTACATCGGTGATCTGGTGCAGCGTTCGGAAACCGAGCTGATGAAGACGCCGAACCTCGGCAAGAAGTCGCTGAACGAGATCAAGGAAGCGCTGCGCGCCCACGATCTCGACCTCGGCATGAAGCTGGAAAACTGGTCGCCGCCGAAAACGGCGACGGTCTGATCCAGCCAGATCTAGATATCAAGGAATACCGCGATGCGTCATCGTAACGCCGGCAAGCGAGTTGGGCACACCAGTGCTCATCACAAGGCCAACCTGCAGAATCTTGCGAATGCCCTGTTCCGCCACGAGCTGATCCGCACCACGGTGCCGAGAGCCAAGGAACTGCGTCGTTTCGCCGAGCCGTTCATCACGCGTGCCAAGGAAGACAACCTGGCCAATCGTCGACTGACGTTCAATCGTCTGCGTGATCGTGAAATGGTGACCAAGCTTTTCAACGAGCTGGGGCCCCGTTACGCGACCCGGCCGGGTGGTTACCTGCGCATCATGCGTTGCGGTTTCCGGCCCGGCGACAGTGCGCCGATGGCGTACATCGAACTCGTCGATCGCCCGGCCGCGGATGCCACGGCGGACGCGGCGGACGACGCGTCCGAATAAGGTCCGGCCTGCCAGCCGAACCTGAAAGCCCCCGCGTTGCGGGGGCTTTTTCGTTTCGGATACCCGAAACTGCCGGATGGAGCCGGTCAGTCGTGATGACTCGGCGTCTCCATCGGCTTGCGCTAAAGTAGCGCACATGCAGATCGCACCCCAGCAACTGGTCTCTCAACTGCAACGCGGATTGCAGGCGCTCTACGTGGTGGCGGGCGAGGAGCCACTGCTGATTCAGGAGTCGTTGGACGCAATCCGTACGGCCGCCCGGGCGCTCGGTTACGACGAGCGCGAAGTCCACGACGTGGACCGTGGTTTTGACTGGTCGCAGCTGTTGGAGGCGGTGTCTTCCGGCTCGCTGTTCTCGAGCAAGCGCATCGTTGAGTTGCGCCTGCCCGGCGGCTCGCCTGGCGACGAAGGCGGCAAGCTGTTGCGGCGCATCGCCGAATCGCCGCCACCGGATGTGTTGCTGTTGCTGAGTGCCGGCCCGCTCGACGCGCGTCAACGCAAGTCCGCCTGGTACACCGCGCTCGAAAGCGCTGGCGCCGCCGTGTATTGCTGGGGCGTGCGGCCTGAACAGTTCGGCGCCTGGATCGAGCAGCGCCTGCGTCAGGCCGGTCTGAGTGCCGATGCGCAGACGCAGCGTCTGCTCGCGGAGCGCACCGAAGGCAATCTTCTGGCCTGCGCGCAGGACATCGAGAAGCTCAAGTTGCTGTGCCCCGACCGCCGCGTCAGCGTCGAAGCCTTGGGCCTGGCGGTGGCCGACAGCGCACGTTTCGACGCCTTCGACGTCTTCGACAAGATCCTCGTCGGCGATGCGGAAGGATCGGTGCGCGGCTTGTCACGACTGCGAGACGAAGGTGTGGCGCTGCCGGAGATCATCGGTGCCTTTGCATACAACCTGCGCAGCTGGGCGCTGGCGGCCGAATACTACGCCGACAGCGGGAATGTCCAGAGCGCCTGCAACAGCGCAAAAGTCTGGCGTAATCGCCAAGGGCCGATGAGCGCTGCATTGACGCGCGTGCGCCTGGGTGCGGTGCGCGGCTGGTTTGCGCAGCTGTCGCGCATCGATCTTGGCTCGAAGACCGGCGCCGCAGAAGCGGCCTGGGACGAATTGCTGAGCTGGGCCCTGCTCGCCAGCGGCGCAGCTCCGGCGCGATTGCTGCCCCGCCGCTCCTGATTCGGCTCACGACTGCCCGACTCCGGCGGATTTCAATACACTTGACCGCGGTGCCACGACCGGCTCCGCTCATGGCTTCCTACGACAGAGTTTGCAGACCGTGAAATCCGATGCACGCCGCAAGAGCGGCCCTTCACAGATGATGATCGAGCGTGGTCAGTTGGCGCGCATGGCCGCGCGGCGGCTGGCCGTGGCCGAGACCGGCCAGAAGAATGCCGCGCTGTTCGCCCTCAGCGACATCCTCATCGAGGATGCCAAGACGCTGCTGGCCGCCAATGCGCGGGACCTGTCGAGTGGCCGGGAGCGCGGCCTTGATGCCGCCTTGATGGACCGCCTGGAGCTGACGCCGCCGCGCATCGAGGCCATGGCCAGTGGCGTGCGCGAGATTGCCGAATTGCCGGACCCGGTGGGCGAGGTCTTCGACATGAAGACCCGGCCGAGCGGCATCCAGGTTGGTCGCATGCGTGTGCCGCTGGGTGTGGTTGGCATCATTTACGAATCGCGACCCAATGTGACGGCCGATGCCGCGGCGCTATGCCTGAAGTCCGGAAATGCCTGCATTTTGCGTGGCGGTTCCGAGGCCTTGAATTCCAATCAGGCGATCGCCCGCTGCATCGATCGCGCCCTGCGCAGCGTCGGTCTGCCGACGGACGCGGTGCAGGTGATCGACATCACCGACCGCGAGGTCGTCGGTGATCTGTTGAGCATGCCGCAGTACGTCGACGTGGTGATTCCGCGTGGCGGCAAGAGTCTGGTCGCCTTCGTGTCGGACAATGCCCGTGTGCCCGTGATCAAGCATCTGGACGGCATCTGCCACGTCTATATCGACTCGGCGGCGGATGTGGAAAAGGCACTCGCGGTCGCGGTCAATGCCAAGACCCAACGTCTGGGCACCTGCAACACCATGGAAACCCTGCTCGTCGATCGGACACTGGCTGCGGCTATCCTGCCGGAGCTGGAGAGGATCTATATCGAGCATGGGATCGAACTGCGCGGTTGTGAGCAGACCCGGCGGATCATCGGCTCGGCGCGGCCGGCCACCGCCCAGGACTGGGATACCGAGTATCTGGGACCGATACTGTCGATTCGCGTGGTCGAAGGCCTGGACGAGGCGATTGAGCATATCGACCGGCACAGCTCGAAGCATACCGATGCAATCGTCACCGAGAATCTGTCACATGCGCGCCGTTTCGTGCGCGAGGTCGATTCAAGCTCGGTGATGGTCAATGCGTCCACGCGTTTTGCCGATGGCTACGAGTACGGCCTGGGTGCCGAGATCGGAATCAGCACCGACAAGTTCCACGCGCGAGGCCCGGTTGGGCTCGACGGCCTGACCTCGATCAAATGGATCGTGTTCGGCGACGGTCATGTTCGTTGAACGGCGGCGACTCCAGCCGCTGCTGATGCGTGTCGGAGCCTGAGCTGAAAGCACCGATTGGCATTTTCGGCGGTACCTTCGCGCCAATTCACAACGGTCACCTGCGGCTGGCGATCGAACTGCGCGAACAACTCGGGCTTGAACGTGTCCTCGTGCTGCCGGCCGGATCGCCGCCGCATCGGGCTGCGCCGTCGGTGCCGACGGCGCGCCGTGTCGAATGGACGCGGCTTGCGGTTCGCAGCGAGCCGGGTCTGGAGATCGATACCCGCGAAACCGCCCGCGGAGGACCATCGTATTCCTATGACAGCGTTGCGGCCCTGCGCAGGGAACTGGGCGCGGACCGTCCCTTGTGTCTGCTGCTCGGCGACGATGCCGCCAACCAGTTCCATACCTGGCATCGCTGGCGCGAGATGCTTGATCTGGCGCATCTGATTTTTGTGGAGCGCCCCTACGAGCCGCCGTCACCGTCGCCGGATCTCGTCGCCCTGCTGCGCGGACGGAGGGTCAGTGACGCGAAAGCGCTGGCGCAGGCTGCACATGGGTGCTGGATGGCCTGCAGCATTCCGCCATTGGCGATTTCCTCGACACGCATCCGACGCTTGCTGGCCGCGGGCCGTTCGATTCGCGGACTGGTGCCGGACGCCGTGGCGGACTCCCTCAGCGTGGCCGATATCGACGCGCTGAGCCGGGACGAAGACCCGGCCTATGATTGAGTGCCGCCGATGAGTCGCCGGTTGGACATTTTTTTTCGTTGCGCGCAGGCTTGCAATCGTAGCGGCGCATTCCCGTCTGTTCCGGATTTACTGGCCCAAACCCGCCGCCCAAGGAGTCCCACGACCGCATGAACCAAGCCGAACTCGCCGCCGAAGTCGTTTCCGCGCTGGAAGACGTCAAGGGCCAGGACATCCGATTGCTGGACGTCCATGAGCTGACGACCATTACCGACTCGATGGTGTTTTGTACAGGCACCTCCTCGCGACATGTCAAGTCCCTGGCGGACAGCGTGATCGACCGCGTCAAGCAGTTGGGCCGCAGACCGGCCGGCGTGGAAGGTGCGGAGACCGCCGAGTGGGTGCTGGTGGACCTCGGCGATATCGTGGTTCACGTGATGCAGGCGCAAACGCGCGCGCACTATCAGCTCGAAAAGCTTTGGGACCTTCAGGACGCGCCGCGCGAGTCCGCCCGCCCGGGCTGAGGCGCGGGCCGTTCATCAAATGAAAATCCGTCTGATCGCGGTCGGCACCCGTATGCCGGTCTGGGTCGAGACGGCCTATGCCGACTACGCCAGCCGCCTGCCGCGCGAGCTGCGTCTGGAGCTGACGCAGATTCCGGTCGCCACGCGCCGCAAGAACTCCGATATCGCACGGCTCAAGCAGCAGGAAGGCGAGCACATGCTCAAGGCCGTTTCCGAGCGCGATCGCGTGATCGCGCTCGATGAGCGCGGACAGGGCTGGAGCAGCGAAGACCTGGCGCAGCGTGTCGCGCGCTGGCAGCAGGACGGCCTCGACGTCGATCTGCTGGTCGGCGGGCCGGACGGACTTGCCGACGGCTGCCTGCAGCGCGCCGAATCGCATTGGTCGCTATCGCCGCTGACCCTGCCGCATGCCTTGGTCCGGGTCCTGCTCGCCGAGCAGCTCTATCGAGCCTGGAGCCTGCTCGCGAATCATCCCTACCATCGCGCCTGAGCCCGAACGGGAGCCGTCAGGTGGGCTTGGCGCAGGCGGCGACCCAGATGGCGGCGATGCGTTCCAGGCCCAGGCGGTCGGCTTCATCGAAGCGATGGGCCAATGGACTGTCCAAATCCAGCACGCCGAGCAGCCGCTCGCCATCCAGCAAGGGAATCACGATTTCGGAATTTGAGGCCGAATCGCAGGCGATGTGTCCCGGAAAGGCGTGCACGTCTGCCACCACCTGAGTCTGACGATGGCTCGCCGCCGTACCACAGACTCCACTGCCGAGCTGTATGCGAATGCAGGCCGGTTTGCCCTGAAAGGGTCCGAGCACGAGTTCCCGGCCATCAAAGAAATAGAATCCCGCCCAATTGAGATCCGTCATGCCGTTGAACAGCAATGCCGACAGATTGGCGGCATTGGCGATCAGGTTTTGCTCACCCTCGAACAGGGCCTGCGCCTGTTGCGCAAGCAGCTCATAGCGCTCGGCCTTGTCTGTGCCACGGACGGGTTTCGATGTTTCAAACATGGGCGCTCCGGCTGTTGTCGATTGAGGCGATCGGACCCAAAAGAAAAGGCGATCGCTGGGGGGCGACCGCCTTTTGCATGCCGCTCAGGGGGGAGGGGAAGAGCGGCGCGCCTGAATCCGCAGGGGAGGGGATTCGGCGAGGGGAAGTATGATCCGTCATGAAAGCGAAAAATAGCGGAAAGATTTGAGATCGAACATCAAATCGATTGAATGTCTTTTCGTGGCGCTTGCGTCCGGATTCAATGCGGCGCATGGCCACGGGGTAGCAGCAGGCTGTGGTTATAGCGGGCCACCTGAGCCAGTGCGGGCAGATGGAAACTGGCAGCTCCGGATGCCAGCGGTGTGGTCGCGGCCGCGGTAATGAGGCCGGCATAGCGCATTGCGTCGTCGGCGAAATCCCCCAGCGCATGGGCATTCTCGCGCCGCAGCCGATCGATTGCATCGACCAGTGCCAACATACGAGTCACGGCGTCGTCGCGCTGGCGCTCGTCGCCGTTCACCTCGTGGCGGATCGAGGCGGCTGCGGCGTCGATCGGATGACGATCATCCGTGACGATCGCGGTGAGGCGGCCGTCGCGGGTCAGCGCGGCAACCGGCATTTCATCCGCCTGACGCTTGGAGACGTCCTCGACCATGCGCAGGAAATGATCATGAAATTTGTCCGGCCGGATCACACAAGCCGGTGGCCGGGAGGCAGCGTCGGTGGTGCTCAGCAGCTGGGCGGCGGCATCGATGTGATTGATCAGGGCGCGCAGCGTCACCAAGCCACGCGCGCTGGCGGTCTCGTCTCCGTTGCCGAGCCCGGCATAGAGCTCGTGGATCGAATCGGCCAAGCGGATTTCGGGGCGCTCGCCATCGTGTTCGGCCTCGGCCACGTAGGTCGACAGCCGGTCGGCGTGGCGAAACAGTGCCGCCGTGGTCTCGATCAACTCGGGATAGACCGTGATCAATACGTCGATCGCCTCAATCGGACTCGGCTCGTCGAGCAGACGCCGATAGGCGTTGCAGGCCGCCCGTGTCAACAGCACCAGGATCGCACCGCGCAGGCCGCCGTCGCGCGCCGCTTTGACAATCAGGCCGCGTGCGTCTGCGCTCGGCATCTCGCCGTCGCTGAGTACGCCGTCGAGATCGGTCAGAAGCTGTGAAATCAACTGGCCGGAAAATTCGGCTGGGCTCGGAGTATCGTCCACCATGCGGCTCAAGCTGGGAATCGGAGCGCGAGTTTACGCCAACAACTGGCTAAGGCCTGTCCGGGATGAATCGAGCAAGGAATTCCTGGGCATCGATGCGCAGCAGGGTTTCGGCGCTCAGTGAGCAGGCGTCCGCATCGTAGCTGATGGCCTGGACTACCCAGAGTTCAAGCGCCGCGTCCCAGTGCAAGTCACAACTGTATTCCGCGGCCAGGCTCATGGCGTCAGCGAGTTGCATGGCCCTAGCTTACGACGAGGCTGGCGTCCTTGCCGCACAGTCCGCAAAATGCGCGTCCCATGCTCAAGCCTCTGAAAATCGGGCCATATGTCATCGATCCGGCCCTGGTGCTGGCGCCGATGGCCGGGGTCACCGACCGCCCGTTCCGCATCCTGTGCCGCGAGATGGGGGCGGGCATGGCTGTGTCCGAAATGACGATCGCCGATCCAAGCTTGTGGCATACCGACAAATCGCGCCTGCGCCTGGACCATCGCGGCGAGTCTGTGCCGGTCAGCGTGCAGATCGCCGGCTACGATGCGGAGATGCTGGCGCATGCGGCGCGGCATTGCGTGGAACACGGTGCGCAGATCGTCGATATCAACATGGGTTGTCCGGCGAAGAAGGTGTGCTCGCGCGACGCGGGCTCGGCCTTGATGCGCGACGAATCCCTGGTGGCCGAAATATGTCGCGCCGTGGTCGCGGCCGTCGAGGTTCCGGTGACGCTCAAGATTCGCACCGGTTGGGCGCGTGCGCATCGTAATGCCGTGGCTGTGGCGCGATTGGCCGAAGATGCCGGTATCGCCGCGCTGTCGGTGCACGGGCGTACCCGGGAAGACCTCTATCAGGGTGAGGCGGAATACGCCACGATCGCCGCCGTGAAGCAGGCGGTATCGATTCCGGTGCTGGCCAATGGCGATGTCGATTCGCCGGACAAGGCACTTGCGGTGCTGCGCGCCACCGGTGCGGATGGTCTGATGATCGGCCGCGCGGCGCAGGGGCGTCCCTGGATCTTCGGCGAGATCGCTGAATTCTTGCGCAGCGGGCGTCGCCTCCCGTCGCCCTCGGCCGATCAACTTCGCGTGGTATTGCTGCGTCATGTGTCGCAACTGCATGACTTCTACGGCGAAGGCCGCGGCGTACGCGTGGCGCGCAAGCACATCCGCTGGTATTGCCAGGATCATTCCGGACGTGAGCGTTTCTGGAAGCGGGTATCGCGCCTGGAGTCGGCATCGGCGCAGCTCGATGCGATCGAAGCGGAATTTGCGGCGCCCGAGCCCTTGGCGCTGGCCGGCTGAAACAAAAAGGCGGCCCGCAGGGCCGCCTCCCTCATACTGTCGCCGGCCGCGCCGGTCTGGCTCAGATGCGCGCTTCGATGCCGAACTCGGAGAAGCCCTTCTTCTCGAAGTTGGCGCGGAACATGTCGCGCAATTTCATCGCCGCCTGATCATAGGCATCGCGGTCGCCCCAGGTATTGCGCGGATTGAGCATCTCGCTCGGTACGTCCGGGCAGGTCTTGGGCATCTTCAGGTTGAGGATCGGATGTACTTCGCAGTCCACCGCGTCGAGCTGACCGTTCAGCGCGGCATTGAGCAGCGCGCGCGTCAGCTTGATCGAAATGCGCTTGCCGACACCGTAGGGGCCGCCGGTCCAGCCGGTGTTGAGCAGAATGCAGCGCGCCTGATGCTTCTGCATTTTGGCGGCCAGCAGCTTGGCGTACACATTCGGCTTGTGCGACATGAACGGGCCGCCGAAGCAGGCCGAGAACGTTGGCTGCGGTTCGGTGACGCCGACTTCGGTGCCGGCCACGCGTGAGGTGAAACCCGAGACGAAGTGGTACATCACGTCCTTGGGCTCCAGGATCGAGATCGGCGGCAGCACGCCGAAGGCATCCGCCGTCAGCAGCACGATGGTCTGCGGATGCGGTCCCTGGCCGTTCGGCATCACATTCGGATTGGCCTCCAGCGGGTACGAGAAGCGCGTGTTTTCGGCGATCGAGCTGTCGCTGAGGTCCAGCTCGTCGGGATGGCATTCGGCCATCGTCCTGCCGGGCAGCGGCGGCACGTTTTCAATGATGGTGCCGGGCTTGGACAACGCCGCCGCGATGACGGGTTCGGCTTCCTTGTCGAGGTCGATCAGCTTGGCATAGCAGCCGTCTTCGAGGTTGCACAGGCCGTTGTCGGACCAGATCGTTTCATCGTCGCCGATCAGACGACGTTCGGGATCGGCCGACAGCGTGGTCTTGCCGGTGCCGGACAGGCCGAACAGAATCGCTGCATCGTCCTTGGCGCCGACGTTGGCGGAGCAGTGCATCGACAGACGGCCTTCGTTCGGCATCAGGAAATTGCCGACCGTGAAAATGGTCTTCTTGACCACGCCGCAGTAATCGGCGCGCCCGGCGACCAGACAGATGCGGTTCTTGATGTCGATGATCACGGCGGCTTCGGAACGGCTACCGTCGCGTTCCGGCTCGCAGAAGAAACTCGGTACGTTGAGCATGGTCCAGCGCCGCGCCTCGACGTCCTTCACGCCGTCGAGGTTCTTCGGGAACATGTTGTGCGCGAACATCGCATGGGTGGCGTACTCGCCGACGAAGCGGTACGGCACGGCGAAGTCCGGATCGGAGCCCATGAACACGTCTTTGACATACAGCGTGGACTGTTTGGCGTTGACGTGATCGACGACGCGCTTCAACAGGCCTTGGTACTTGTCCGGATCGTAGGTGTTGAGGTCGGGTTTGAACCAGACCTCGTCGGCGAGGCCGGGCCATTGCACGGCGTAGGTGTCCTTGGTGCGGCGGCCGGTGCAGTCCGGGTCGGTGTAGTAGACCAGCGGGCCTTTGTCGCCAAGGCTTGTGGCATAGGCCTTCTGCTCATCGGAAGGGCCATCGGAGCGCACGCGACCGCGGTCGTTGGCGATGGCTTCGGCAAAGAGTTCTTCCTTGCTCAGATTGTCCTTATAGTGGACGGTCGTCAGCCCGAACAGCGTTTCGAGATCGGCCTTTAAGCTCATGCGGAGGTCCTCGGGAATCAAAAAGAAGCGGGGGCCGCGCAAAAAGTCGGCGGCAAATAGTCGGCTAGGATAGTTCGTGGCGAAATGGCACAGCAAGTCAGTCCACCGGCAATTCTCGACGAGTGTGGCAAGGGCCGGATGACGCTGCGCTGTACGCGGAAGGCCCGTTGGGCGAGAATCAGGCCGTGAACAGACGCCATCAGCTTTGGGTTTTCGTCGCCAGTGCCGCGCTCTCCAGTGCTGCCGCCGCGCAGATTGCGCCAGGCTCCACGGAGCAATACGGCGATCGTACACGCGGCCAATTCGGCGATCCCGCCGACGGCTATTTTGGCGACCCTTCCAAGGGATTCTTCGGTGGCCGTTTCCCGGCCGAACCCTGGAAACCGCGTCCGCCCTCCGATACCAGTGCCGTGGACAGTGCGCCTTATGTGGTGCTGCCGGGTCCTTCGGACCCGCGTACCGACCGTATCGACCGGCCGCCGGAGCGTGATCCGCGCGCGGACGGACCGTAGTGCCTCCGACGGCGGCGGCTATTCGATCTCGTTGGGCAATTTGAAGCCGCTGACCGACTGACGCAGCTTTTCCGACAGCACATTGAGTTCACCGACCGCTTCGGCGGTCCTCGCGGCGGAGCCGGAGGTTTCCGTCGCGATCTCGCGGACCACCTGCATGGTTCCTGAAACCACCTGACCTTCGGCCGACTGTGCGCGTGCCGCCAGCGCGATTTCGCTCATCAGACGCGACAGTTCCTGCGAGGTCGATTCCATCTGGGTCAGCGCCTGACCGGCCTCCTCGGCGGCGCGGGCACTGCCGACCACGTTGCTGGTGGAGCGCTCCATCGAGATGATGGCCTCATTGGTATCGGCCTGAATCGTCTTGACCAGGGTTTCGATCTGACGCGTTGCACTGGCGGCGCGCTCAGCGAGCCGCTGGACTTCGTCGGCGACCACGGCGAAGCCGCGTCCGGCCTCACCGGCCATCGCCGCCTGGATCGAGGCGTTCAGTGCCAGGGTGTTGGTCTGTTCGGCGATGTCGTTGATCAGCTCGGTAATGTTGCCGATTTCCTGCGAGGACTCGCCGAGGCGTTTGATGCGCTTGGAGGTGTCCTGAATCTGTTCGCGCAGCGCGGCCATGCCCTGGATCGTGCGGCCGACCGTGGTGGCCCCGTTGTGCGCGACCTCGACCGAAGTCTGCGCCTGCGCCGAGACCTGTTCGGCGCGGCCGGCCACTTGCGACAGCGAGTCGCTCATTCGTGCGACGACGCTGCTGGCGCTGGCGATTTCCCGAGTCTGGCGCTCGGAGGCGGCGTTCATGCGCCGCGCGGTTTCCTGGGTGCTGCTGGCGGCGGCCGCGATCTCCACCGAGGTATTGGTGATCGTGCCGACCAGCGATCGCATGTTGACCACGGTGTAGTTGATCGAGTCGGCGATGGCGCCGGTGAAGTCCTCGGTCACCGTCACGTCGACCGTGAGGTCGCCGTCGGCGAGGTTGGTGATTTCGTCGAGCAACTCGAGAATCGCCTGCTGCTGCTTGGCGTCGCGGTCGCCGGCGCGCGATGAGCGCCGGCGCACTGCCTCGAGGAACAGATAGACGAACAGCGCCAGCAGCGCCAGCGCCGCGGCACCGGCTGCGTACGACAGAGTGGGCGGCCCGCTGTTGCGCTCGACTTCCTGGAGCACGCCCTGCTGCACGACGTTGGCGGCGCGTACCATGGGTTCGACCTGCCCAAGGAAGCTGGCGGCGGCGGCATTGAAGGCCGACAATGCCGGCGCGTTGTCGACGATCAGATTGACCTGCGAGATCAGTGTGTCGAACTGTGTTGCCGCGGCGCTGGCCTGGGCGGCGGCATCGCCGCTGAGCCCGGCCTCGGCCAGCGCACGATGGCTGCGCAGGAACTCGTCGGAAAGGCTTTGCAGCGTCTGCACCAGCGGCGTGGTGTCGACCGCGATGTCGGTGATGCCGCGCGCGGCCACGGCCATGCGCTCCAGGCGCACCAGCTGGATCGTCGCGACCACGCTGCTGTTGGCGCTGCGTTGACGCAGTTCGCCAACCAGCTGCTCGTAACTCGGCTTGAGCTGATCGAGCGTGATGATCAACGAATTGGCGGCGTCAGCGGTGATGCGATAGGTGCCGAGGGTGCTCGCCAGGGTCGAGATCGTGGGGCTGATTTCGCTCCAGCTGGCGACGAGGCGGTCCACATCCGGTTGGAATTCATCGGAGATCGGTGCGATCCCGATCGAGGCGTCGCCCTCGCGCAGCGTCTGACTGAAATACTCGAAATCATTGCCAAGCGCCGTCAGTACGCGACCGTTCGGCTCAAAGCCTTGCGTGGTCTCGCGGGAAACCTGCGTCAGCGAGTCCGAGAAGCGTTCGATGTCGGCCGCCAGTCCGCGCCAGCCGTCGATGCGCGCGACCCGCTGCTGATAGACGAACAGACCAGCCACGGCGGTCGCGAGCGCGACCAGGGCCAGCACTAGAACCAGGGTCTCGCGTCCCGAAACGGCGGACACCAGTCCGCGGGATTGCTTCGCCATGATGATCTCTGATTTTTATTCGGGCGGTGTGTCTCGCCGTGATTGCGCTGCGATACGGTGTGAGCCTCAGTGACCCAGCACGTCGCCGACCTTGGACAGCAGCTCGGAATCGCGCAAGGGTTTGACGATGTAGTCCTTGGCGCCCTGGCGCATCGCCCAAAGCCGATCCGTTTCCTGACTTTTGCTGCTGACCACGATGATCGGAATGTGCGCTGTGTCCGGACTCTTGGA
Organism: Gammaproteobacteria bacterium; assembly: GCA_022599775.1. GTDB lineage: Bacteria > Pseudomonadota > Gammaproteobacteria > Nevskiales > Nevskiaceae > Banduia. Next base: position 16,260 of record JAHZLQ010000009.1, on the reverse strand, counting down.
CAGTGTGCGAGTTGCCTGAAAGCCGTTGACGCCCGGCATCACCACATCCATCACGATGCAATCCGGATGCCGCTCACGGACCTGCGTGATCGCATCCTGGCCGCTGCTGGCCTCGATCACTTCGTGTCCGGCCTTGGACAACACATTCTTCAGGTAAGCGACATCTGTAGGCGAATCGTCGACGACGAGTATCCGTGCCATATCCCCAATCTCCCCAATCACTTGGCGACGCAAGTTGGTCGAAACTATACACGCTAAACACCCGCGATAGTCCGCGCCGGTAGGCGGCGCGAACCGATGTTCCGCGGAGCCTATCCTTCGAAAACGCGGTGCCCCGCAAACCAGGTTCCGAGCACCCGACCGCGCAGACCCTGTCCCAGAAACGGGCTGTTGTGGCCCCGGCTGCGCAGGGTCTGCGGGCTGGCTTCCCAGTTCGCCCGAGGATCGAGCAGGACAAGGTCCGCCCGTGCGCCGGGCGTGAGCGAACCGCTGGCGCGGCGCAGAATCTGCGCGGGCCCCGATGTCAGCCGCGCCACCAGATCGATCGGCTCGATCACGCCCTGGTCGATCAGCCCCAGTCCCAGCGACAGCAGCGTGTCGAGGCCCGAGATTCCGGGTTCGGTCAAGGGGAACGGATTGGTCTTGGCGTCGGCTTCGTGCGGCTGGTGGTCCGAGCAGACCGCCCCGATCGAACCCGAGGCGACGGCACGCCGCAGCGCTTCGCGATCGTCCGCTTCGCGCAGTGGCGGAATCACGTGACAGTGCGGGTCGAAGCCTTCGAGATCGGCATCGCTCAGCCACAGCGCGTGCATCGCCACGTCGGCGGTGACCGCCAATCCTGCGGACTGCGCCTGGACCAGCATGGTCGCGGCGCGGGCCGATGACAGACGCCCGAAATGCAGGCGCGCACCCGTGGTTTCGGCCAGCGCCAGCCATTGCGCCATCGCGGTGGTTTCGGCCGCCACCGGAATTGCCGGCAGGCCCAGGCGCGTGGCCACCGCGCCTTCATGCGCGCAACCATTGCCGGCAAGCGCGCCCGACATCGGCACGATATGCACGCTCAGGTCCAGAGTCGCGGCGTATTCGAGCGCGCGGCGCATCAGCAGGCTGTCGTCGAGCGGCGCCATCGCCTGACTCACGCCGATGCAACCGGCTGCCGACAGCGCCGCCATCTCGGCCAATACCCGGCCTTCGAGACCGCGCGTCAGCGCGCCCAAGGGCAGCAGCTCGAAATCGCCGAGCTCCGCAACCCGTGAGCGCAGCCAGTCGAGCACGGCCGGGGAATCGATCACCGGGCGGGTATCCGGTGGCAGCACCAGTGTGGTGATGCCACCGGCCAGCGCGGCGCGCGATTCCGAACGCAGCGTGCCCTTGCCGGACTGCCCCGGTTCGCGCAGGCGCGCGGCCAGGTCGATCAGGCCCGGAATCAGCCACTGGCCTTCGGCGCCCAGCGTCTGATCGAAGTCGCCACCAGGACGCATGTGTCCGCAGCTTTCGACGCGTCCGTCACGCACCGAGACGAAGCCTTCGCCGTCGAAGCCATTGGCCGGGTCGATGATGCGTGCGCCGCAGATCAGCAGGCTGGAGCCGTTCATGCGTCAGCTCCCGGCGCGGTGTCGCGCAGACCGGCGGCGGTACTTCCTCGCGCGCCCAGGATCATCGCCATCACCGCCATGCGTACCGCGATGCCATGCTCGACCTGCTGCAGGATCAGCGAACGCGGGCCGTACGCCACATCACCTTCGATCTCGATGCCACGATTGATCGGGCCGGGGTGCATCACCAGCGCCTCGGGTTTGAGGCGGTCGAGACGCGTCTGGGTGAGCCCGTACAAACGATGGAATTCTCCGGGTGAAGCCAGAAAGTAGCCGGACATGCGTTCGCGCTGCAGGCGCAGCAGCATCACCACATCCACGTCGTCCAGGCCGGCGTCGAGATCGTGATACGGCGTGGCGCCCATGGCTTCGATGCCGGTCGGGATCAGCGTGCGCGGACCGATTACGCGGATGTCCCTGGCACCGAGGATGCGCAGTGCGTGGATGTCCGAGCGCGCGACACGCGAATGCAGGATGTCGCCGATGATCGCGACCTTGAGCTGACCGAAATCCGGGCGATGGCGACGGATCGTGAACATGTCCAGCAGTGCCTGCGTCGGATGCGCATGGCGTCCGTCTCCGGCATTGAGGATCGCCACGCCCGGCGTGGCGTGCTGTGCGAAGAAATGCGCCGCGCCGCTGGCGTCGTGGCGCACCACGAACATGTCCACCTGCATCGCCTGCAGCGTGGCCAGGGTGTCGAGCAGGGTTTCACCCTTGGTGGTGCTGCTGCTTGAGGCCTGGATGTTGAGCACGTCGGCGGACAGTCGCTTGGCCGCCAGTTCGAAGGTGGTGCGCGTGCGCGTACTGGCCTCGAAGAACAGGTTCATCACGGTGCGGCCACGCAGCAGCGGCACCTTCTTGATCGTGGATTCACCGACCGAGGACAGCGACTCCGCGGTATCCAGAATCTCGGTCAGCAGAGCCTGGGGCAGGCCCTCGATCGTCAGCAGGTGGCGCAGCCGGCCGTGTTCGTCGACTTGCAGACTCATGCCGGCACCTCGATCACGCGCAGCGCATCGGGTGCCAGTGTCAGCTTGTGCCCGGCGGAGGCTTCGAGCGTGCGGCCGGTGATGTCCGCCGTGATCGGCAGTTCGCGGCCGGTTCGTTCCAGCAGCGTGACCAGCAGCACGCGCCGAGGGCGCCCCAGGTCGAACAGGGCATTCATCGCCGCGCGCGCCGTGCGCCCAGTGTGCAGCACATCGTCCACCAGCACCACGCAATGAGCATCCAGACTGAGCGGCATGCGTGAGGGCCGTGAGGCATGCAGGCCGCGTTCGCCGAAATCGTCGCGGTAGAAATTGGCATCCAGTTCACCGCGTTCGATGGACTTCGCCAGGGGCCCGGGCAGGCGTTGATACAAGGCTTCGGCGACCCGCACGCCGCCGGTTTCGAGGCCGACCCAGGTGATCGGCGCCTTTTCCTCGGTCAGGCGAATCACCAGCGCCTGCGCCATCTCATCGAGACAAGCGCTCAGCTCGGCGGTATCGATCAGGACGGTGGCGGGCGCGGTGTTCAGGCCGGCGTTGAAGGAGTCGGAGTCTGGTTCAACCATTGTTCGAGAATCAGGCAGGCGGCAACCGCGTCGATTTCGCTGGGGGCGCCTGCACGCCGACGCCCCTCGGCTTTGCGTAGTTTGATCGTTGTTTCGGCGGCAAGCGAGCTGTGTCGTTCATCACAGGTGTGAACCGGCAGACCGCTGCGCTTGCGCAGCGTCGCGGCGAACTGCAGGGCGCGTGTGGTCACGGGCTGGGTCTCGCCGTCAGCGGTCAGCGGCAGGCCGACGACACAGGCGCTCGGGCGCCATTCCTCGATCAGGCCGATGATGCGCGGCCAGTCCTGAGCCAGGGTGGCGAGCGGGCGGGCACTGCGTGTGAACGTTTCACCGACGGCGACGCCGATGCGTTTGTCGCCGTAGTCGAAGCCCAGCACGGTTCCGCTCACGCGTGTCCGGCCTGGTCGCTGAGCTGGGTCACGTCCACGCCGAGCAGACGCGTCGCCGCCAGCCAACGGTCGACCGCCGGAGTATGGAACAGGATCGCCTTGTCGACCGGCGTGTTGAGCCAGGCATTGCCGAGAATCTCCTCCTCAAGCTGTCCGGCGTCCCAGCCGGCATAGCCGAGCGCGACAATGAACTCGGAGGGCCCATTGCCCTCGGTCATGGCCTTGAGAATGTCGCGTGAGGTGGTGATGTAGAGATCCTCTGCGATGCGCATCGAGGATTCCCAGGCGCCAGGCTGGCGATGCACCACGAAGCCGCGTTCCGGCTGGACCGGGCCACCCCAGAACACCGGATTGTCGGCGCCGGACAGCGCCCCGGCTTCAAGCCCCATATGCGAGAGCATGTCGCTGAGCTTGAGCTCGGTCGGACGGTTGACGATCAGCCCCAGCGCGCCCTCGTCGTTGTGCTCGCACAACAGCGTGACGGAATGATCGAAGTTCTCGTCATCGAGGCCCGGCATGGCAACGAGGAACTGGTTGCTGAAGTAGGGCGCTTCCATGTGCCAAGTATCCGCGTCGCGGCGACGGGGAACAAGCCGGAGGCGCCGCGCGACCTATCGCGGAGCTTCGTCGCCGACAGCCGAGGTTGCAAGCGGCGGCAGGCGTGCCAGTATCCGCGAGGCGATCCAGCCGGTCACGGTGCCGAACAGCAGCGCCGCGCCCAGCAGCAGAGGCAGCAGCCGCAGCAGGCCGGGATGCGGAATGAACAGACGATAGGCGACGAAGAACTGCCCGCTCATGTGGGCCAGTGCGGCCAGCACCGACAGGCCTATGGCCGACAGTCGCGCAGCCGGCAGCGCGCGGTTCCAGGCGGCGCCCAGACACAGCACCAGTATCGACAGCGTGGCGCCGCTGGCGGAGAGCCAGAAGGTGGGCGTCATCAGGCTCCCGACCAGCAGGCTGCCGACCAGCACGCGCAATGCGCCGACCCAGATCGCCGCGCGCAGGCCATGGCGCAGCAGCACGATCAGCGTGACTGCGTTGGCCAGGCCGGGCTTGATGCCGGGCACCGGGCTCGGGAAGCTCGCTTCGAGAATATGAATGGCGATCGCCAGTGCGGCGAACCACGCAATCAGTCGGTCCTGCTGGTCCGGGACGGCATTGATGCTGGCCGCCGGCTTCACTGGCTCACCGCATCGATCTCGGGCGCGCCGTGGCCGAGCAGGGCGATCGTCACGCGGTTCGGCAGACAGGCCGTGGCATCGCCCGACATCGACAGCCAGCCACTGTGGATGCATACCTTGTTGCGGCAGGGGCTGCTGACGAAGCGGATGCGTCCGTCCTCGATTTCCAGCATCGAGGTGCCGAGCGCGCCGTGCACCTCGATGTGTCGCTGCGTGTCCAGCGAATACACCTGCGGCGTCCCGTCGCCGACCTGCACTTCGACACGGTCGGCGACGGTCCTGGGCTGCCAGTAGGCGCCGGCGGCCACACCCACCAGCAGCGCGGCCAGCACGATCACGACCCGGTCCGCGCGGGTCACGGCACCACTTCGAGTGGCGGCTTTCCGGGCAGGGTGATCCGTGCGGCGAGTGACTGCGTGGCTTGCAGCGCGCCGTCCGCTTTCACGATCAGGCTTTGTCCGACGCCGAGCTTGCGCGCGGTATCGCGCCAGTGCTCGGGACCAGCCACGAACAGGGCGGTCGAGGCGGCATCCGCCAGTGTGCCGTCGGCGGACAGCACCGACACCGCCTGCAGGCCCTGAGCCGGTCGACCGTCGCGCGGATCGAGAATGTGGTGATAGCGCCTGCCCTGGTATTCGAAATAGCGCTCGTAGTCGCCGCTGGTCACCACGTTTTCGTCGTCCGGTTCCACGATCGCGAGCAGACGACCGATTTCGGGTCTCGGATGTCGCACGGCGATGCGCCAGGCGCGGTCGCCGCGCCGGCCCTGGGTGCGGACATTGCCGCCGGCATTGATCATGAAGTTTTCGATGCCGGCCGCCAGCAGGCGTTCCCCCACCTGATCCACCGCATAGCCCTTGGCGATCGCGCCGAAGTCCAGCACGACGCCCGGCGCCGGGCCGTAGCAGTCCTGCTCTGCTTCGCCGGAACCGGGGCAGGTCTGCAGCGATTCGGGTGCTTCGCGCAGTGCTGCCAACGCGGTGTCGATCTCGGCCTGCGGCGGTGGCGATTCGCGGTAATGCGCCTCGTCGTCGAAGCCCCAGACACGCACCAGCGCGCCGATTCTGGGATCGAACAGGCCGCCGCTGATTCGGTGGATCTCGAAAGCACGCCGGAACAGCGGCCGCATGTCCTGCGGCACGCGAATGCTGCCACCAGCGACGAGTTCGGCGTTGAGCCGGCCCAGCGTGCCGTCGCCAAAGGCACGCCATCGCGTATCGAAGTCGGCGAGTTGCTGAGCCACTTGGTCGAACGCCCGCTGCACGCGCGTCTGCAGGGCCGGATCCTCGGCGTAGGCGCTGAGCGTGACCCAGGTGCCGAGCACCGGCAGATTGCGTTCGACCAGTTCGGTCTCACGGGCGTCCTGCGGAGGCGGTCGCAGCGCCAGCCAGCTCAGCAGCGCCAGCAGCGCGGCACCGACCAGGATCCGCCTCAGCAACATTCGGCCATCGTGTCTTCGAATGCCCGGATCGCACGAGCGCCCAGATCCTCGCCGGTTTCGCGTTCGATCTCGCGCAGACAGGTCGGACTGGTCACGTTGATCTCGGTGAGATAGTCGCCGATCACGTCCAGGCCCACGAACAGCAGGCCGCGTCGCTTCAGCTCCGGGCCGACCTGGGCCGCCAGCCAGCGGTCACGGTCGCTCAGCGGCTGCACCACGCCGCGTCCGCCGGCGGCGAGGTTGCCGCGCACCTCGCCGACACTCGGAATGCGTGCCAGCGCGTAATCCACGGGTTCGCCGCCGATCATCAGGATGCGCTTGTCGCCCTCAAGGATTTCCGGAAGGTAGCGCTGCGCCATCAGCGAGCGCCGCCCCATCTCGCCGAGCGTTTCGACGACGGCGCCGATGTTGAGGCCGTCCTTGCCGATACGGAACACGCCGGCACCGCCCATGCCGTCCAGCGGCTTGATCACGATGTCGCCCTGCTCGGCATGGAACGCGCGTATCCGGGCCGGATCGCGCGTGACCAGGGTTGGCGCCGTGCACTGCGGAAACCAGGCGAGAAATCCCTTTTCGTTGCAGTCACGCAGCGAGTCCGGCCGGTTGACGATAAATGCGCCGTCGGCCGCTGCGCGCTCCAGCCAGTAGGTGGCATAGATGTATTCCAGATCGAACGGCGGATCCTTGCGCATCAGCACCATGTCGAAGTCGCCGATCGCGGTATCGACCGCGTCGCCGGTGAAGTCGTACCAGTGGTCCCTGTCGTCGCGCACCGTCAGCGGCCGGGTACTCCCGGCCACGCGCCCGTCGCGCAGATAAAGGTCCGGCAGCTCCAGGTAGTGCAGTGACCAGCCGCGCCGCTGCGCGGCCAGCATCAGCGCCAGCGTGGTGTCCTTGTACGGCTTGATCGACCCGATCGGGTCCATGATCACGGCCAGTCGTTTGCTCATCGCGTGAGTTCCCAATCTGGCGCGGCGGCGCAGGCCGACGCGCACTCGGTGCTGATTCAATCGCCCTGATGCGCGCGTGCGATCTCACGGGCCGCCGCCAGCAGCGCCAGACGGGCCACCACGCCGTAGGCGTAGAACTTGTTGGGCTGTGCGTCGGGGTCGCGCGAGGGATCCGGCCGGGTGCAGGATTCCGAGAACGCCAGCATCTGGAAGCGCGCGCCGGGCGCGTTGAGGTTCTCGTTGCGGCCACGACCGTCATGCACCCGGTAGAAGCCGCCGACCACGTAGTGATCGATCATGTAGATCACCGGTTCGGCGCTGTCGGCCGGGTCGTTCCAGGTCTCGAAGGTGTAGACGCCTTCCTGGATGATCGCGCCACTGACTTCGCGGCCATCCTTGGCGGAGGCCATTTTCTTGCGCGCATTGCGGTTGAGGCTGAGCACATCGTCGGTGCTCTTGACCGTCATCACACCCATGCCGTAGGTGCCGGCATCGGCCTTGACGATGACAAAGGGCTCTTCCTCGATCCCGTATTCGCCGTATTTGGCGGTGATGTCCTCGAGCAGCATTTCCACGTTGCTGACCAGGCATTCCTCGCCCTCGCGCTTCATGAAGTTGATCTTGCCGCAATTCCGGAACAGCGGATCGACCAGCCAGGAGTCGATGCCGATCAGTTCGGCGAACTCGGCGGCCACCTGCTGGTAGAGACCGAAATGGTCCGACTTGAGGCGATTGCTCCAGCCCAGAATCGCCGGCGGCGTGACCGGCTGCCGGATCGCTTCGAGGATCGCCGGGCGGCCACCCGAAAGATCGTTGTTCAGCACCACCGCGCACGGCGAGAAGCGATCCTCGCCTTCGCCGACATAGACCTCGTCGCCGCTGCGGCGCAGCGGTTCCAGGCGCAGTTTCCGGCCGGATTCCAGATCGTCGATGATCTGGTCCTGCTCCATGTCCGGCATCGTCGAACCGATGCGCACATGGAAGCCGGCCTTGGCGATCAGGTCGACCAGCGCCGCCAGACTTTCCAGATAGAAGCGGTTGCGCGTGTGATTTTCAGGCACCACCAGGATGCCTGCGGCCGTCGGGCAGATGCGTTCGATCGCGGACTGCAGCGCGTGTATGCACAGCGGATCGAAGTCCGGATTGAGGTTGTTGAAGCCGGCCGGGAACAGGTTGGTATCGACCGGCGCCAGCTTGAAGCCGGCATTGCGCAGGTCGACCGAGGCGTAGAACGGTGCGGGCGTCTCGAGCCACTGACGGCGAAACCAGGTTTCGATATCAGCCTGACGCTCCAGCAGCTTGGCTTCGAGCTTCAATACGGGCCCGACGGGCGCGGTACATAGATTGGGAACGGTGCTGGTCATCGGCGGCATCCGTGGAGGGATGCCAATGTTAGCGCAGGCGCCGATGCGGCGATGTATGTGAAGCGTTCGGGGAGTGTGCTACAAAGTGCCGCAAGACGCCTGCGGGCGTGGGGTATCTGAAATCAACTAGAGAGACGGTGATCCGGCGCACAGGTACGCGCGCTCACCGGCTCGACAACGACCGCCGGCCTCGAACGCGCGGTCGGCCGGTCAATCGGGGAATCCGGGAGTTTGATGCGTGTCCGCCAAAGTCATGGTGATTGATGACAGTCAGACCATTCGGCGCACGGCCGAAACCTTGCTGTCCAGGGAGGGATATACCGTTGTCACAGCTCAGGACGGGTTCGAGGCACTGGCGATGATCGCCGACCATCGGCCGGACATCGTGTTCATCGACATCATGATGCCGCGTCTGGATGGTTATCAGGCCTGCGCCCTGATCAAAGGCAATCCGAAGTTCCGGTCCACGCCGGTGATCATGCTGTCGTCCAAGGATGGCCTGTTCGACCGTGCGCGCGGCCGCATCGTCGGCTCCGACGAATATCTCACCAAGCCGTTCACGCGCGACGACCTGCTCGGGGCTGTTCGTGCGCACGTGCGCACCAGCGGATAAAGCCGGACGTGTCGGGGGACCTCAGGGAACTGCGTGGCGATCCGTTCGGCCTGTTGGCCGAACTGGACCGGCGTTTGCGCGCCGTACGCCAGGAGGGTGCCTCGGGCGAGGCCGAATGGGAGGGACTCGGTGTACGTGTCGGCTCCCTGTGGTGCGTCCTGCCGCGCGCCGATGTCCGCGAAGTGATCACACCGCCGCCGCTGACGCGGGTGCCGGGCGCACGGCCCTGGCTGATCGGGCTGGCCAACGTGCGCGGCAACCTGTTGCCGGTGTTCGACCTTGCGGTGCTCGCTGGCCTGCCGGCGGAGGAAGACACGCGCAGCGCGCGGGTGCTGGTGCTCAACTCCGATCAACTGCCGGCGGGATTCCTGGTCGGTGAAGTCGTCGGGCACCGCCAGTTCGCGGTCGAAGACCAGGCGCCGCATCGCCTGCAGATTTTGAACGGATCGGACTTCTCCAACTGGCTGCTCGGTGCTTTCGAACGTGATGCCCAGGTCTGGCAGGTGCTGAGCCTGCATCGCCTGGTGGCGTCCGAGCAGTTCGTGAGAACGGCGGAATAAGCATGATCGCAACCCGTCCAAGCTTGGCATCCGGCCTGCATTGGGTACGCCCGGAGATCGAGGCCTGTCTTCAGCGGGTACGAACCCAGCTCGAAAACGCGATGGAGAGTGCCGATGAGCGCGCCGGCCTATTGGCGGCCGTCGCCGAGTTGCGCCAGGTGCTGGGCACCATCTCGCTGATCCAGTGCGCGGGCGCCTCGATTCTCGCCGAGGAGATGCTGGCAACCACCCAGCGCTTGAGTGAAGACGCGATTTCCGATCGCGAAACGGCCTGCGGCGCCGTGCTCGGCGCAACCCTGCAGCTTGCGGACTATCTGGATGCCTTGTCCGGTGGCGCCGAGGATTGCGTGCTGGTCCTGCAAGCGCTGATCAACGAATTGCGGCTGACGCGTGGCGTCGCCGTGCTGACCGAAGCCGAGCTGTTCGCGGCGCAGATGAGGCTAATCGGTGTCGAGCTGCCCTTGCCGGGCGGCCGCGATGCGCGGACCGCGGGTATGACCGCCGCGAAGCTGCTGCCGGCGGCTCAGCAGTCGATGCTGCAGTGGCTCAAGGATGACGATATCCGCACCGCCGTGGCGCGTCTCGGCAAGGTCGCCGAGCACCTGAGGCAGGGCGCCACCGTGCCGGCGGCCGCGCAGCTGTGGCGCGTCGTCGCCGGCGTGGCCGAAGCGGTGCTCGGTCAGGGTCTCGAAGATTCGCTGGAGGTGAAGCGTCTCTGTGGCCGGGCCGTGCAGCAGATCAAGCGCACCGTCGAGATCGGCGAGGACGCGGCCGCCGCGCAGTTCGACGAACTGGCCTATCAACTGTTGTTTCATGTCGGCCGTTCGCGTGCGCGCGGGGCGCGCGTCACCTTCCTGCGTCGCGCCTTTGCGCTGGACCAGCGGCTGCCGTCGAGTTCGGCGCTGGAGGCGATGGCGCGCAAGCTGCGCGGGCCCAACACACGCTTGCTGCAGAAACTATCCGACGAAATTCGCGCCGACCTGGCCAAGGTCAAGGACACCATCGACCTGGTGGTGCGCGCTGGCGAGCGTGCCAGCGTCGATCTGTCGCAGACCGCCGCGCAGTTGCACGGCATTGCCAACACCCTGGGCATGCTTGGTCTGGTGACGCTGCAGCGCGTTGCGCAGAACCAGTCCGACGCGGTGGCGCGTCTGCGTTCGGCCGATGGTGCGGGCGCCGGTTTGTGGATGGATGTCGCTACGGCGCTGTTGCGTATCGAAAATTCCTTGGATGCCGCCTTGTTCCGTCAACTGCGGCGCAGCGATCCGGAGCTCGCGTCGGCGTCGCAGTACGACGAAGGCACGCCACCCTCCGCGGATTTCGACGAAGGTTTCGGTGCGCTGCTGCGTGAATCGCTGGTCAATCTTTCGAAGTTCAAGAATGCCGCCGACCTCGCGCTGCGGCAGGGCTCGCGTGATGGTCTGTCCTCGGCGCAGACCCTGCTCGGGGAGATTCGGGCCGGATTGAGAATTCTCGACGATGAGCGTGCCGCCGGCCTGATCGGCGAACTGTTGCGCTATGTCGAGCAGGATGGATTCCCCGCCGGGATTCTGGTGCAGGCTCAGGCCGAACGCTTTGCCGACGCGGTGGCGTGCACGGAGTTCTACCTGGAGGCTTTGCAGTCGCGCTCGCCGGACAGCGCGCGTCTGCTGGACGATCTGGCCGCCTACATCGAGCGCCTCGAATTCGCCGATGGCGCCGCCGACACCGACCAGGCGGAGCTTGAGCCATCGCCGTTGGTTGCGCCGCAGCTGCTCGATGAGGTCGACCCCGAGATTCGCGAGGTTTTCGTCGAAGAAGCGGGCGAAGTGCTCGAAACCCTGCGCAGTCAGCTTGCGCCGTGGCAGCGCGAACCGGGTGACGTGGCCCACTTGCTGGAAATGCGGCGAGCCTTTCACACGCTCAAGGGTAGTGGCCGCATGGTCGGCGCCGATCTCATCGGCGACTATGGGTGGGCTTGCGAGAACCTGCTGAATCGATGTCGTGACGGCGAAATGAAGGTCGACAGTGAAGTGCTGGACCTGATCGCTCGCGCTGTCGCGCTGTTGCCCGAGTTGATCCACAGTTTCCGTGAACAGCGCGAGCCGCCTGATACGGCAGCGGAGCTGATTGCCGCTGCGCATGAGCTGACCGAGCGAGCGGTCAATGACGCTGCTGCGATGCGCTCGGTGTTTCACGACGACGCGCGCGGGCACCTGCTGCGCGTGCAGAACTGGGTGGATCAGCAGGATGCCGATGCCGGCGCCCACACGGTGGATCCCGAAGTCGTCCGGGCGCTGCATACCTTGCGCGGCAGCGCGGCGGTGGTGGGCTACGGCGCGATCAGCCAACTCGCCGGATCACTCGAACGAGGCCTTGATTTCGCTGGTCTTGGTGCCAGCGAACAGCCGGTGGAGCGGCTCAAGCTGATCGCCGATGCGGTGCTTCAGCTCGGACAATGGCTGGATCAGCAGCCCCCCGCGCCGGCCGAAGCCGCGTTGCCATGGCAGTCTCGCATCATCGCCATACTCGGCATGCCGAGCGAAGTCGCTGGCGGCGAGCCTGACGACCAGCAGTTGGCCGAGCTGTTCACGCACGAAGTGTTCGATTGCGTGCAGCAGATCGAGGCATGCATCGAAGCCTGGCGCCAGCAGCCCGATGCCGCACACTACGCGGCTCAGGCAGCCGCCCTGTTTCGCACCGTGCGCGACGCCGCGCAGGCGGCGCACAGCTCCGCGCTGGAATCGGCGGCGACGGCATTCGAGGCCCGACTCGGACACGCTGAGTTTCGCGAAGACCGCAAATCGCGACCCGATGCGCTGTTCTTCAGCGCCGTCAGCGAAGCGATCGAAGGGATCTATCAGTTGCTCGATGCAATTCGCGACGGTCGACCGCCGGATCGTGACGACGCTCTGATCGGGCGGATCCAGGCACTGGGCGGCAGCGCGATCGGGATCGAAGCAGCCACGCCGGTCGCCGATGAGGCCGGGGCCGATGCCCCGTTCGAAGAGGTGCCGGTCGGTGATCGCGATCCGGCGCTGACCGACATCTTTCTGTCAGAAGCCGAGGAGTTGCTGGCGGTTGTCGAAGGCGGATTCGACGAATGGCAGGCCAAGCCGCTGCGAGACGCGCCGGATGCCGAGGTGACGCGCGCCCTGCACACGCTCAAGGGCAGCGCGCGAATGGCGGGTTTCGAATCGCTGGGCGAAGTCGGACACCGGCTCGAAAGCCTCGTCGAGGCCGCTGCGCAGTCCCGGGTGGCGCGTGATGCCAGCTATTTCGGACGGCTCGCCAATGTCGTGGACGGCTTGCACCGAGCGGTCGACCAGATTCGCCGCGGCTACGAGCCCGAAGTCGAGCCCTTGTTTGTGGAACTGGAAATCCAGCAAGCGGATTCGGCCTCCGCCGCCGACTGGACGGTTCCAGAGAGCGACGCCGGGTTTGTTGAGGCGGCGTCTCGGGAATACGAGGTTCGAGACGAGCTGATCGTCGAGATTCCCCCGTTTGCCGAACACCGTGACGACGCGGCTGACATCGGGCTGCCCGCTGCGCCGGTGACGCAGCCCTTTGTTCCGCTGCCGGCGCAGCCGGCGCCCAGCGCCGAGGACGACGACGCGGAGCTGCTGGCCATTTTCAGCGCCGAGGCGGCCGAGCTGCTTGAACAGATGGAGGCCGCACTCGCCATCTGGCGCACGCAGCCGACCGATGCCGCGCCGCTACAGGACCTGCAGCGGATTCTGCACACGCTCAAGGGCGGCGCGCGCATGGCGGGCCGCTATGCGATGGGCGCGGCCGTGCACGAAATGGAGTCGCTGGTCGACGACATGGCCAGCACCTATCTGCCGACCGACGATCTGGCCTTCGATCAGTTGCATACGCGTTTCGAGCAGTTGCAGCACATGCACGACCGCCTGGTGCGCGGCGACGAGTCGTTCGAGGACGAAGACGATCAACCGATCGAGGCGCCGTACGATTGGACCCCTCCACCGCCGCCAGAAGCAGCCGAAGCGGAGCCGGCCGCCGCCGAATTGCCGGAACCGGTACCACCGATCGAGTGGAACGACGCGCCGCTAGAGCCGCCGACCGAGACCGGTCCGGAACCCGTCGTGGCCGCTGGTCTGCCGGACGAGCGGCCGCCGCCGATGCGGGTCTGGGACCCGCAGCTGTTCTGGCGGCCCGAGGACGACAGCGGGCTCTGGCAGCAGCAGCGTCGGGAACTGGCACGCGTGCCCGTGGAGCGGCTGGACAGCCTGCTCAACGCCGCCAGCGAAATGTCGATCTATCGCTCGCGCCTTGAGCAGCGCAACGTCGAGACCGGCAGCCAGCTCGCGGAAATGGAGTCCACGGTCAACCGCATCCGCGAGCAGCTTCGGCAGATGGATATCGAAACCGAGGCGCAGATTGCCGCGCGCGGCCTGATACAGACTCCGTCGGAGTCCGGGGACGATCGCTACAGCGCCGAGTTCGATCCGCTGGAACTGGATCGCTATTCGCGCATGCAGGAGCTGTCGCGTGCGCTGTCCGAATCCGTCGGCGACCTCGGTTCGCTGCATGATTCGCTGTATCAGGTCACGCAGGACGCCAGCAGTCTGCTGCAGCAGCAGGGTCGCATCAATACCGAGGTTCAGCAGGGTCTGATGGGGACCTTGATGGTGCCGTTCTCGCGTCAGGTGGCGCGCCTGCAGCGCGTGGTCCGGCAAACTGCTGTGGAAGCGGGCCGGCTTGCCGAGGTCAGCTTCCTCGGCGTCGAGGCGGAGCTCGATCGCAACGTGCTGGAACGGATGACCGCGCCGCTGGAGCACTTGTTGCGCAACGCCGTCGTCCACGGCATCGAGCCGGCGACGGTGCGAACCGGTCTTGGCAAGCGCGAAGTCGGCGAGATCGTGATCAGCCTGCAGCGCGACGGCACGCAGCTGGTGATCGAGATTCGGGATGACGGACAGGGTCTGGACATCGATGCGATTCGTGATCAGGCCATCGCCCGAGGACTGATGCCGCCGAATCTGGAGCTGAGCGAGCTTCAGGTGGCCCAGTTCATTTTCGAACCCGGATTTTCGACTGCGCGCGAGCTGACGCAGAACGCTGGCCGTGGCGTCGGCATGGATGTCGTGGCCTCGGAGGTGAAGCAGCTCGGCGGTACGCTCGATCTCGAAACCGAGCGCGGCGGCGGCACCTGCTTCGCGATCCGGTTGCCGCTGACACTGGCGGTTTCGCAGGCGCTGCTGGTCACGGTGGGGACCGAGCTGTACGCGATTCCGCTGTCGAGCATAGAAGGCATCGCCCGCGTTCCACGCGCCCAGCTCGACCAGTATTTCGGCGACAGCGACGCCACGCTGTCCTACGGCGGTGCGGATTATCCGCTGCGCTACCTCGGTGACTATCTCGGCGTCAGCCGCCTCGAAACGGATGAAAGCCGCACCGTACCGACGATTCTGGTGCGGGTCCCGGAGGGCATCGGCGGCGGCGAGCGCCGTATGGGCCTGGTGGTGGACTCGATGCAGGGCAACCGCGAAGTGGTGTCGAAGGCGGTCGGCCCGCAGGTCAGCTCGATTGTCGGCGTGACCGGCGCCACGATCCTCGCCGATGGCGCGGTGGTGCTGATTCTGGACGCACCGGCGCTGGTGCTGGATCGCACGCGCCGCGCGCTGCTGGCGGAGGCACAGAGCGCCGCCGCGCCGCGCGCTGACGATCGCGCGATGATCATGGTGGTGGACGATTCCATCACCATGCGCCGCGTTGCCGAACGTCTGCTGACGCGTCACGGCTACCGCGTGCTGACGGCACGTGACGGACTCGATGCGATCGCCCAGCTCGCCACCGAATCGCCGACCGCGATTCTGCTGGACATCGAAATGCCGCGTGCCGATGGATTCGAGGTGGCCGCCTACGTGCGCAACAGCGAACGGATCAGCGATGTGCCGATCATCATGATCACCTCGCGCTCCGGCGACAAACATCGTCAGCGTGCGCGCGAGCTGGGTGTGAATCGCTATCTGATCAAGCCCTATCAGGAAGACCAGTTGTTGTCCGAGATTCGCGGGGTATTGGTGTCGTGAGCGAGCCCGCCGAAATTCACGCGGTGCTGATCGCGCTGGCGCGCGACAGCCTGTTGCTGCCGAACGTGGCGGTGGTGGAGACCGTGCCATTGGAAGACCTGCAGGTTGCGGTCGACGCCCCGGCCTGGCTTGCCGGGCATGTGCAGCGCGAGGCTCAGCGTCTACCGGTGCTGCGGCTGGAGCGGCTCAATGGCGACATGGGCGAGCCCGACCCACGGCGCGCGCGCGTGATCGTGGTCAAGCTGCCGGACCCGGTTGACGGACTGACTGCGATCGGCGTGCTGGCCCAGGCCTATCCGCATCTGGTGACGCTCAATCGGGCCGCGATGCGGGCCGAGGCGCTGCGTGATTCGGACCGTTCCGATCTGGTGCTGGCACGGGTTCGTCTGGGCAACCAAGTATGCTGGATCCCGGACTTCGGCATCGTGATGGCCGAAATCCGGACATTGTCCCGAGCGGCCTAGCAGTCTGTCGGACTTTCCTCTGCGTCGGCGCTCAAGCTTTCGGTGCGATTATTGCATCACAAAGCATTGATATAATGAAGATTTAGGGGGCTTGTATGGCAACCAAATTCATC